>NZ_JBFTSN010000227.1:0-10427 GCF_056400045.1 Paenibacillus sp. 01L418 | reverse complement strand
GAATGTAAGGGAAGCGGCAAAGAGCCCTATAGCTGCTCCGTTGATTTCGTAAAAGCCGAACAACCTGTATTTCGCTGCTCCTGTCCAAGTCGTCAATTTCCATGCAAACATATATTAGGACTTTTGTATGCATATGCTGGAGGAAAGGCTTTTTCAACGGAAGAGATACCTGCGGATATTGCAGATAAGCGCGAGAAAGCGGACAAGCGTGAAGAGAAAAAGAAGGAAGCTGCCGCGATTCCAGCAGGTACAGAAACTAAACGCAAGGTTAACAAAAACGCTCTTATCAAGAAACTCGCTTCGCAGCTTGAAGGGGTCGAGCTCGTTCACAAGCTTGTGCAGCAAATCGTGCAAAGCGGTTTAGCTTCGTTGGATAAACGCTCTCTTCATATGTATGAGGAACAAGCAAAACAGCTTGGCAATCACTACGTACCCGGGCTCCAAGCAGCATTTCGAGAGATATTGGTTTTAGTAGGCTCAAGTGATAATCCGGAGACAATTTATTCCGAGGTTTGTGAACAGCTAGCTGCTATGCATGTATTAATTAAGCGCAGCCGGGATTATTTGAAGGCGCGAATGGAAGATTCGAGCATCCCAATGGATATCTCAAGCCCTCTTGAAGAAAAAATTGGCCATGCATGGCAGTTAGCTGAGCTGCGTGAGCATGGACTTCTCCGTGAAGCAGCTGAGCTTGTACAGCTTTCTTTCCGCTCTTATTCCGACGAAGCACGCGGTGAACATGTGGATGAAGGGTATTGGATGCAGCTTCAAGATGGAGAAATCGTCGTCACACGCAGCTATCGGCCTTTCCGAGCAGCCAAACATATGAAGGAAGAGGATAGCTGCTTTATGGTTGTCCAAACGAAGGAGTTATTTGTTTATCCAGGCGATTTGAATAAAAGGGTTCGCTGGGAAGAGATGACCATGCGTGAATGGATACCAAGTGATCGTGTTGTTATTCATTCATATGCAGAGCGATCCTATTCAGCGGCAGTAAAAACGGTGAAAAATCAGCTCAAAAATCCATTAGCAGACCGCAACCCGGTCATGCTGCTTCATGCTGCTCAGGTAGCAAATTCGGAAGGCGGATATGTTCTTGTTGATGAGCAAGGAGCTAGGCTTCCACTTGATGCCATCTCAAAGCTGAATCATCCTACATTGCCTTTACTCCGTAATTTAGATAAAGAGCTGCTTGCAAATGTGGGGGTACTTGTCATGTTCGAGGATCGACTCGCAGAAGGAAAGCTGCTGGCACAGCCTTTGGCTCTAATTACCGAACAAGAAATGATCCGCTTATTCTATTAATGGTTGACGAAGGAGCAAAACATGAGTATTCCATTATTGCGAGAATTGTATGAAGACGTTCGCCGTTTAATCATAGCAGGTGCGGGCATGGCGGCAGATGATGCGCGTTTGAGAAGATCGCTCCCTCAGCTGCAACAATTTGGTGAAAAGGCACCCATTTTCAAACGAATAGCAGAAGAAGTCGATAGTGTTACGAGGTCTAAGCAAGAGAATGCGGCTGACAAGCTGCTGGATTTAACAGTATTGCTGCAAGCGGTCTTGCATACACAAAGCTCTATTGAAGCGCCAGGTGAGCTGCTGCCCGTTGGCATAGAAGCAGCAAATAACAAAACGATCACGACGACCCCTTATCGAAAGCTTAAGCCGCTCATTGATTCGCTGACGCTTCGCGGTCCCAATCGGCTCGAAGCCATTAAACAAGGGGTTGAGGCAGGACTGTTCAACGATGTAAGAACATTCGCACCAGCCGTCAACGCTTTGAGAGACAGCTATTCTGAAATTGCTGAATATGTCGCAGATCATGTCATCCCACTTCTTGGTTCAGCTGCCTTGCCAATTCTGCATTCGGAATTCGATATGCAGGGAGGCAGCGGCGACGCGAGAATGCTCGTATGCCTTTATAAGCTGGCGAAGGACGAGAAGGAACTATGGCCAACTCTGCTGGCAGCGCAGAAGGATGGAGGATTGCCGGTACGTATAGCTGCGATATCGCTTACGGCTGGTTTGCCTAGCTTCGAGGAACATTTGCTCGATCTGTCGCATGACCGAAAAAAAGAGATTCGCAGCGCTGCTTTAATGGCATTGTCCCGCTTCGATTCTACACAAGTCGTTAACCGTTTGATGGAATCACTAAAGAAAAAAAATACAGACATCGCCATTGCTCCCATTCAAGCGTGCGAACTTCCAGCATTAACCGAGCAATTGTTGGCTTACGGTTTAGAGCTGGCTGAACATGTCGTTTCAGCTAAACAAGATACGGGCTTCCAAGAAAAGTTCAGCAGCGTCATCACTTGCTTTCAATCCAAAGCAGACATTGTTGCTGTAAGAGAATTTCTGATGCAAATGTTAAATGATGATGAGCTTTATTTTCAAGAGATGGAACCGATGATGAGCCAAGCAGCTCAAATATTATTAGATTCCAAAAATAATGAGGCATTAGTGTTTCTTCATGAGCTTCGCAATCGCCGCGCCTATTTGATCGCGTATTCGTTCAAAGCCGCACGACAAGTATTAAGCCCAGCAGATGTTTTTGACAGGTATGAAGGTTATGTAGAAGAGAAAAAGAGTAAAGTTGCACGCGAGCTAATACAAGCCATATATGAACTTACTCCTCATACGGTTGTGCAAGCCGCATTTACGCAACATCAAAATCAGTGGAGCTGGGATGCGAGATGGGCAGATCGCTTTATCACATTAAATGAGGAAGAGCTTATATGCCGATTAGTGGAACGCCCTAATGAGAGGGCAATCCACTATTTAGTCGACAAAGCGAAAGTAGCGCCACAACTGATGAAGCATCGATCAATTCATATTTTGTACACGTTATTCCGGCTCGGACATACTGATACGCCAGAGATGCTAATGTCATCACTGGAGCTTTCTACGCAAAAATCCTTTTATTATATGGACCGAGATTTGCAGCTATTAATTGCTATGCTTCCGGGGGAATTTGCGGATAGGCTTCAGCAAATCGCGGATAAGATGTCAAGCGAGTACTCTCGTGACCAATTAAAGCAGCTAGCCGAACACATTGCCGCTAAGCCAGCGGAGCTTGAATCGAAACCAGAAGGAGCGGGATTTCTAGCATGGATCAAAAACAAACTATCTTAAGGTTGCCTGCAGAGCAGTTATATGCACATGAACTCGAAGCACTGAAGAAACATGACACTGGAGAGAAACCGGCAGGCTGGCAGCTGTCACCGCGGGCAGTATTAACTTTTATTACAGGTGGCCGAGCTGGCAAGGTAGATATTACGCCAAAATACATTGGTCACACAAGACTCGTTGAAATTGCGATTGCGACACTGCTTACTGACCGAGCCTTATTGCTTATAGGTGAGCCGGGAACAGCAAAGTCATGGCTCTCGGAAAATTTGACGGCGGCCATTCATGGCGATTCATCTAAGGTTATTCAAGGAACCGCTGGTACAAGTGAAGAACAGGTACGATACTCATGGAATTATGCAATGCTTCTTGCTAATGGTCCGTCCGAGGAAGCGCTTGTCAAAAGCCCGATCTATCGTGCGATGGAGGCAGGAGGAATTTCGCGGTTTGAAGAAATATCACGCTGCGCTTCAGAGGTACAGGATGCTTTAATTTCCATTTTATCGGAGAAGACGATTTCTGTACCTGAGCTAGGCAGAGATATTCCCGCTGCAAGAGGTTTCTCCATTATTGCAACCGCAAATACGCGTGACCGCGGTGTCAACGATATGTCCGCCGCTTTGAAGCGTCGTTTCAACATCGTTGTGCTGCCGGCACCATCAGATTTGGATACGGAAGTAGCCATTGTGCGCAAACGGGTAAGCGAGATTGCTTCCAATTATCGGCTTGGTGAGGCTGTTCCTGAGGAGGAAGCTGTACGCAAGGTTGTGACCATTTTCCGCGAGCTGCGCAGCGGGATGACACTAGACGGCAAAGAGAAGCTGAAGCAGCCAAGTGGTGCAATCTCAACTGCGGAAGCAATATCCTTGCTTATTAATAGTATGGCGCTGGCAAGCAGCTTTGGGGATGGGCAGGTTGCTGAAGAGGACCTTGCTGCCGGTCTGCTTGGAGCTGTCGTTAAGGATGAAGCAAAAGATGATGCGGTGTGGAAGGAATATTTGGAAAATGTGATGAAAAAACGGGGAGCCGAGTGGCGAGGGCTATATCGTGCTTGCCGTGAGCTGAGTTCGTGAGTGCGGCTGCCGTATCCAATTACGGCGTTCATTTATTCGGCGTACGGCATCTCTCACCGACCGGGGCATTTCATTTGCAAACTTTTCTTCAAGAAGTTAAGCCGCAGCTCGTACTCGTAGAAGGGCCATCGGATGCAACGGAGCTCATTAGCCAAATCACATTAAAGGGTGTAAAGCCGCCCATTGCCATATTAGCCTATACCGATCAATTGCCAATCCGTACGCTTGTTTTTCCGTTAGCGGAGTATTCCCCTGAGTATCAAGCATTTGTATGGGCAGCTAGAAATGGCGTTGAAGCCAGATTCATCGATTTGCCGTCCGATGTATCGGTTAGCCTTCACTTGAAATTAAGTGCTGCTAGTGAAAAAGAAGATTATGCCGAAGGTGCCCGCTCGCATCGTGAACAAATCAATGATCGTTATGAGCAAGTGGCTATATCAGCGGGAGAATCCGATTACGAAACCTATTGGGAACGTTCGTTTGAACATAGCAGCGAGCCTAATACCTACCGCCATGCTATTCATGCTTTTTCAAGTGAGATGAGGCAGCTATCTGAGACGGATGAACGGATATATACACCGCTAGAGGCCGCTCACAATGAGATTCGCGAAGCTTACATGCGTGCACGAATTGCTGAGGCGATAGAAGGAGGCATTCCAGCTGAGCGAATTGTAGTTGTTACCGGAGCGTATCATGTTTCAGCACTCGAAGCGGAATTGGATGGTATGACTGAGCAAGAAGCAGCAGCATTGCCTAAGATTCAGACCAAGCTGACGCTTATGCCCTATTCGTATTATAAGTTATCCAGTCATTCAGGCTATGGAGCGGGTAACGCGGCACCGTCCTATTTTGAGCTTGCTTGGCAATGTTTAGTCAGTGGTGACCTTGGAAAGTTGTCTTCCGCTTATCTAGCAACGATTGCAGGTTATATGCGGCAGAGCGGGAATTTCCGTTCCGCAGCTTCCGTTATCGAAGCAGTAAGACTGGCTGAATCACTGGCATCCCTGCACGGAGGAAGATTGCCGACGCTGCGTGATCTTCAAGATGCCGCCATTACTTGTCTTGGATATGGCGAGCTTTCGATTGTAGCAGATGYGCTTGCAAGAACGAATATTGGTACTGCTATTGGTGCTTTGCCCGACGGAATCAGCCAAACCCCTATTCAAGAGGATCTTAATCGAAACTTGAAATCGTTAAAGCTGGAAAAATATAAAACGACGGTAGCAACTGACCTTGAGCTGGATCTACGAGAGAACAGAAGAGTGAAATCCGAGGATGCTGCTTTTCTTGATTTAAGAAGATCTTTTTTTCTTGAGCGTCTTCAGCTTCTATCGATTAGCTTTGCTAAGAAACGCGCAGTCAAGCAGGACGGCGCAACATGGGCAGAACACTGGGTGCTCTGCTGGACGCCAGAAGCCGAGATTGAGATCGTTGAGTCCATCATGAAAGGGGAGACGATCGAACTAGCAGCTGCTTTCTCTATTAAGGAGTCTTTAGCGCAGAGCACTAACCTATTAGACGCTGCGTCGCTCGTTAAGGCAGCATGGCAATGCGGGCTGCCCGCATCTATGGAAGATGCGCGTCGCACACTGCAAGAGCTGGCAGTTGAAGCTGGTGACTATACTCAAATCGCAGGGACACTTCGTGAATTGTCTATTCTCGTACAATTTGGTGATGTTCGAAAAATGATTACGGATGTGTTAGTACCTCTTCTTCAACAGCTTTTTTTAAGAGGTACGCTGCTCCTTGTTGATTCGTCGATTTGCAGTGACGATGCCGCGGCAAATATGGCTTCAGCAATCATCGATATGCATGCTGTATCACAGCAGCACTTTGAGGTCGTGGATGACGAGCGATGGGTACAGCAACTAGAGGAGCTTGCTTATCGCGATGATCGGAATGCTAAACTGTCAGGTCTAGCATTTGCTTTGCTGCTTGAGCGCAACCTAATCGATCATGAACGTTTAGCACGAGAGGTGTCGAGACGTTTATCCCCAGGGATACCTGCTGATATCGGAGCTGGCTGGTTTGAAGGCATGTCACTCCGCAATCGTTATGTGCTGCTGTCTCGGAGGCAGTTATGGGAACAGCTCGACCTTTATACAAGATCGCTTGATGATGAGCAGTTCAGACGATCGCTTGTTTTTCTTAGAAGAGCTTTTTCATCCTTTGAAGCTAGAGAAAAAAACGCGATTGCGCAATTATTAGGTGATGTATGGGGATTTGGATCCATAGAGGCGGCCGATGTATTGCAGCGGCCACTGAGCAGTGAGGAGCAACAAAAAATAGATGAGCTCAATGAGTTCGACTTTGGAGACTTATAATATGAGCGATAATGAGCATTTCGAACAATTAAAGCGTTGGCGCCTCATTTTGGGACATTCTGCAAACGACAAGCTATCTGACATGGCGAATGGTCAGGAATTGCTCGATAGTGAGCTGAGCTTGATGGATCAAGCTCTTGCAGCCATTTATGATGAAACAACTGAGATTATGACGGACAAACCCAAAAACAGCGGTGGTCGTTCAGCTGGTCTTAGCGCATCATCGCCCAAATTAACCAAATGGCTAGGTGACATTCGCAGCTTCTTTCCATCTGATATTGTGTCGGTCATTCAAGCGGATGCCATTGAGCGGAAGGGCTTGACACAACTGTTGTTCGAGCCGGAGACGCTAAGTCAGGTGAAGCCTGATATTCGGATGGTTGCGACACTCATCGCGTTAAAAGGCCGTATCCCTGAGAAAACAAAAGAAACAGCAAGATTACTCGTTCGCGAGGTCGTCGATGAAATTTTAGCTCGCTTGGAGCATGAAATTCGGCGAGCCGTTACAGGCGCTTTGAACCGAAGAAAACATTCACCGTTGCCTTCGATGACAGGGCTGGATTGGAAAACGACAATCCGCAGAAATTTGAAGCATTATGATTTGGATAGCCAAAAGCTTATTCCAGAACGGTTTTATTTTTTTGAACGCGCTCGGCGGAGTAAGGAATGGACCGTTATCCTCGATATCGATCAGAGCGGTTCGATGGCGGATTCGGTCATTTATGCTTCTATTATTGGTTCTATTTTTGCGAGCTTGCCTGCCTTGGATACACATGTTGTCGCCTTCGATACTGAAGTTGCTGATTTAAGCGAGCAATGTGCCAATGATCCAGTCGATATGTTGTTTGGCATTCAGCTCGGCGGCGGCACAGACATTAACAAATCAGTTCAATATTGCGAGCAGTTTATTAGCGACCCCAAGAAAACATTGTTTATTCTAATTTCAGATCTCTATGAAGGCGGCAACCAAGCAGCACTTATTAGGCGGATGGAAAATATGCGGCAATCCGGCGTTAGCGTAATTTGCTTGTTAGCCTTGTCGGATAGCGGAGTTCCTTCTTATGACGCTGCGCTTGCAAAAAAGCTGTCCACATTTGGCATTCCATGCTTCGGCTGTACGCCGGACCGGCTTCCAGAGCTGATTGCAGGCGCGCTGCAAGGGCGAGATTTGCAGGAGCTTGCTAGCGCAATTGATCCAGCGGGTAAATAAACCTTATAAACAGTTTATGGAATCTTAAGCTTTAATTAAACTTTACTTACAAGCCTCTTAACGATTGATTGTTATCTTTAGTAATAGATAACAAGTCGATTTTGGGAGGTTTTTTTTTATGCAAACAAAACTATATGTCCTATACGGCGGCAAATCCGTCGAGCATGAGGTTTCATTAAAAACAGCATACACCGTTATTCAATCCATAGATGATTCTAAATTTGAAGTATTCCCCATTTACATTACGCGAGAAGGACTATGGTGTACGCCTGACAAGTTAAATCAAGAAGGACTTCAATTAACCGATCTTATAGCTTTGCCCAAGCATAGGAGTGAAGCCGAGTCCATCGGACAGGTTTTAATGAGTCAATTCGCATTGCCAGGAAAAAAAGTTGTCTTGCCGCTGCTGCATGGCTCATATGGAGAGGATGGAACCGTACAAGGGCTGCTGGAATTGCTTAATGTTCCTTATGTTGGGAATGGTGTATTATCCTCAGCGCTTACACTGGACAAAGCCATCTCAAAGCAGCTGTTAGAGCAAGCAGGCATTCATCAGGTCGACTACCGTGTTTATCGATATGATCAATGGCTTGAAGATCATTCAAAGGTACTTCAAATGGCAGAGGAGACCATTGGTTATCCTTGTTATGTGAAGCCAGCCTCACTTGGATCAAGCATCGGCATCAGCAGATGCCACGACAAACAAGAGCTGGTTGCTGGCATTACCGAAGCATTTAAGTATGACAACAAAATTGTGCTTGAGCGTGAAGTGATCGGCAGAGAGATTCAAGTGGCTGTTATGGGTAATGAGAAGCCGCTTGCCTCACTGCCAGGCGAATTCATCCATGACCATGTCTTCTTCGATTTCGAGTCCAAATACATGGATAAGCAGCTAAAGATGTCGATTCCAGCGCATCTATCCGAAGAAATTACGTCGCAAATTAGGCAGCTAGCCATCAAAGCATACCATACTCATAACTGCTCGGGTCTTGCACGGGTAGACTTTTTCTTAGATGGCAAGGGACAGTTGTATTTGAATGAAATCAATGCACTGCCTGGCTTTACGAATTACAGCATGTATCCGGTCATGTGGGAGCGGACGAATGGAACTCGATATTCGGAGCTTGTCGAGAAATTAATTGATTATGCTATCATGCGTCATGCTGAAAAACAATCGATTCAGTACACGAGGTGACCGATATGCTTAGAGATACTTGGGCAGACATTCATTTGAATCATATTCAAGACAATCTAATACAGATTCGCGAAACGCTGCCAAACGATGTCAAGCTGATGGCTGTTGTGAAAGCAAATGGCTACGGACATGGCGATCTTGAATCTGCGCATATGGCTGAACAAGCAGGCGCTGATGTTCTGGCTGTTGCTTATTTAGAGGAAGCGCTCCGCCTTAGATCCTATGGCATGAAGCTGCCTATCCTTATTTTGACACCAATAGACGCTGAATATGTACACTTAGCCATCGAGAATGATTTGATGTTAACCGTTACAAATGCCACATGGTTTAAGCAAATGAGAAAATACAAACCGACTGCATCTGCCAAGAAGCTGCTTATCCATGTGAAAGTGGATACGGGGCTCGGGAGAATTGGTATTCAGTCAAAAGAAGAGTGGGACAAGCTTGTGCCATGGCTAAAAGCGCCAGATATCGAAGTGGATGGATTTTACACTCATTTTGCGACTGCAGGCAAAGCAGATACGACATTTCTTGACCTGCAAACAAGCCGCTTTATGGAGATGATGGAATGGAGTAAAAAGTCCGGTCTCCATATTCGTCATTATCATTGTGCGGGAAGTGCAGCTGCACTCCGATTTCCTAATCTTGCAATGGATATGGTACGCATTGGGGCGGCGATGTACGGCTTTTATCCAGAAAAGCTTGTGCAATCTGTGAAGCTCAAGCCTGTTTTGAGCTTGCACAGCAAGCTCATACAAGTAAAGAAGCTTCACAAAGATGAGTACCTAGGATACGACAATTCCTATCAGGCAGAAGAAGAGCAATGGATTGGCACAGTTCCGATTGGATATGCAGATGGCTGGTCACAAAGCATGCAAAATTCCGAGGTGCTGGTTAATGGACAACGGGCAAAAGTCGTCGGAAAAATATGTATGGATCAGCTCATGGTAAAGCTGCCAGGACCTTGTGCGGAAGGAACACAGGTGACTTTAATCGGACGACAGGGAGCAGAAGAGATCACATTTGCAGAGCTAGCCGCCCATATTGGGAGCGTAGCACAGGAAATATCAACGTCGCTAACAGCTAGAGTAACAAGGAAATACAAGGACGTAGAGGAGGCTTGGACGAATTGGGGCAACCGAACCAAATTGAAACCATTCAAGAAAGCGGTTATGTAAAGCATACAGCTGTTCAAGTTAGTCGTGCAGAAATGTATGAAGGTCATCTGGTATTGGTTAATCAAGCCAACCCTATAAAACAGTCCATTTCACTCGACAAGCTGATCCCGCTTCATACTAATCCTGATATAAAATTGCTGGAGGAAGGTTTGTTACTAGAGAAAACATGCTTGCAGCATTTCAATATACTTCTAAATGAATCTCAAGCCATGAATGATATTATTGCAGTTAGCGCTTATCGCTCGAGAGAGGAGCAGGAGCAAATCTATGAAACCTCTCTAGTGGAAAATGGAGACGAGTATACCGCTTGTTATGTGG
>NZ_JBFTSN010000226.1:0-10503 GCF_056400045.1 Paenibacillus sp. 01L418 | reverse complement strand
GCTGTCTTCAAAGGCAGTCAGCGTGGAATCGTAGCCCTGATGAGCATTCCAAATTTTTGTCGTTACAAAAATTTCGTCGCGCGCGATCCCGCTGTTGCGAATACCAGCGCCAACACCCTCTTCATTATTGTAAGCTGCTGCTGTGTCGATGCTTCTATAACCAGCTTCAATCGCAGAGGCGACCGTTCTTTCCGCTTCGCCATCATCTTTCACTTTCCATACGCCAAGACCAAGCCAAGGCATTTTTACTCCGTTACTTAATGTGGTATGTGCTGTTAGGGCATGAGTCATTTATCGTAACCTCCAGTTAAAGTGATAATTCCAAAATAGCTTTAACATCTTGTTTTTCCAAACGCTTGAATGAACCAATCGTGCCATAACGTACAGCTTCCTCAGCCATGCGATCCAGTTTGTCGCTTCCGATCTCGAAGTCGGCAAGACGTGACTCAGCACCAATTTTCGTGAAGAAATCACGAGTGGCTTGAATGCCTTCAAGAGCGATTTCGTTGTCTGATTTGCCTTCTGGATTCACATTCCATACACGAGTTGCATATTGAACGAAACGATCCACCCGCTCTTCATAAACGTACTTCATCCAGTTCGGGAAAATAACAGCCAAGCCCGCGCCGTGCGGAATATCGTAAATGGCGCTGACTTCATGCTCAATGCCGTGCGAAGCCCAGTCATTGCTCATGCCAACGCTGATAAGACCGCCATTCAAAGCCATCGTACCACACCACATAAGGTTCGCGCGAGCAGCCGCATCCTCAGGGTTTTCAAGAGCTAGCTCAACATTCTCAATTACCGTTTGCAAAATGGATTCGCAGAAGCGCTCCTGCAGCGGAGTATTTGGCGTTAAGCTGAAATATTGCTCGAACACATGTGACATGATGTCCACAGCGCCGTTAACGGTATGGTTGCGAGGAACCGTGTACGTAAGCGTAGGATCGAGAATCGAGAATGCAGGATACGTATGCGAGCTGCCAAAAGCACGCTTTAAGTTTTCTTCCCAGTTCGTAACGACCGAAGAGCCGTTCATTTCCGAACCTGTTGCAGCCAGTGTCAAAATCGTACCAAGTGGAAGCGCTTTTTGAATAACAGCTTTGCCTGTGAAGAAATCCCATACATCGCCTTCATAAGGAACACCTGCAGCGATAGCTTTGGCTGCATCAATAACGCTGCCTCCGCCAACAGCTAGAATGAAATCAACGCCTTCCGCGCGGCAAATGTCGATCCCTTTTTTGACGGTAGTTAAACGCGGGTTTGGTTCAATATTAGGAAGCTCGTGCACTTTGATGCCAGCTTCTTGAAGAAGGCTTACGGTTTGATCGTACAAGCCTGTTTTTTTGACGCTGCCTGATCCGTAAACGAGCAGGACCGTTTTGCCGTATTTGGAGGTTAATTGGCCTACTTGCTTGGCTGTACCTTCACCAAACACAATATGAGTTGGATTAACGAATTGAAATGAGTTCATCTTAATTCCTCCTAAAACTATTTAGATAACTAAAAAGGTAACTAAATATCTTTTGAGTTATGTATACGCCGTTTATTTTAGTGAATTCTACTCCATAAGTCAAGGTGGAGCAGGGAAGTGTTGAAAGGATAACTTTTTAGTTATATAATGATTTGAAATTAGCTAGAGACAGGGGAAGCAGCAATGGAAATTGAAGTGAGCAGCCGCAATATGAAGTTTCTTGAATGCTTCTCATCACACACACGGGTCAAAATGATTGAATTGCTAGGCGTGCAGCCTATGAATATAAAAAGCTTATCCGAGGCGCTAGATATAAAGTCTCCTATCGTTACAAGACATATTCATATGCTGGAGGAAGCCGGCATTGTTCGCAGCGAAAGCGTGGCGGGCAAGCGCGGCATGCAAAAGATATGCCATCTCCAGCTGTCGCAGGCGATGTTGGTTTTTAAGAGTGAACCCGTCACGGACGAAACGAAGCGTTACTCGGTTTCACTTCCCGTGGGACATTATTCATCGTACCAAATTAAACCAACCTGTGGACTGGCATCCGATACTCAAATGATCGGGATGTGCGATGATCCACGTTATTTTGCCGATCCAGAGCATGTCCATGCCAAAGTCTTATGGTTCGGTTCAGGATTTGTGGAATACCGTATACCTAATTATATGGTGAATAACGAAATGCCAGAGTCGCTCGAAATTGCGATGGAGATCTGTTCGGACACGCCTTRCAGCGTCAACCACCTGCCATCGGATATTGCTTTTACGATTAACGGTGTCGGTGTTGGAACGTGGACGTATCCAGGCGATTTTGGAAGCTCACGAGGGTTGTATACTCCCGAGTGGTGGCATAAAAATATTCAGTATGGATTTATGAAAACGATTCGCGTCAATCAGCAAGGATCTTACATTGACGGGATAAAAGTATCTGATGTTACGATTGGCGAGCTAATGCTCGCTTATGACAAAGAAATTTTATTCCGCATCTCATCCAGCACAACGACGAGAAATTGCGGCGGCGTTACGCTGTTTGGCAAAGGATTCGGGAATTATAACCAAGATATTGAAGTGACGCTGCGCTGCCAGTAAGGCATGCTGCGCAGTGTATATAATGAAGAGATGCCCCTTTAGGTTTTTTACAACCTTGAGGGGCATCTTTTTTTGTTTGTCCACTAAGTACATGCTTGCTGCCCGTAACTGTGGGAATAGCTTGTTTAGTCAAAAAAATAAAAAGAAAACGACAAATATACATTTTTGTTTGTGTTTGAAATAATCGTATTCAAACAGAAACAAATGTGATATGATCGATTCAAACAAATACAAAACATCATTCGGAGGTATATCCATGGTACAAAGTTTGTGGGAAAACGAAAAAGCATCGCAGTTGGAAGGCGGATTGGCTGAGCTCGTATATCGCTCCAACATCATTGGTGCAGATCGCAGAGTTTGCAATTACGGCGGCGGCAATACGTCTAGCAAAACAATCGTAAAAGATTTCCGCGGTCGCGACGTTGAAGTGATGTATGTAAAGGGCAGCGGTTCGGATCTTGCTTCTATGAAAGCAGGCAATTTTACTGGACTGCGGATGGATGATATCCGTCCATTATTTGAACGTGCTGAAATGCCGGACGAAGAGATGGTTGCTTACCTTGTCAACTGCATGATCGATTCGAAGCACCCGCGTGCGTCAATTGAAACGCTATTGCATGCTTTTCTTCCATTCAAACATGTGGATCATACACATCCCGATTCTATTATTAGCTTGTGCTGTGCGGATAACGGCAAAGCGCTTGCGAAGGAAATTTTCGGCGACCGTTTCGTCTGGGTTCCTTATGTACGTCCAGGCTTCAATCTCTCCAAAATGATTGCCGAAGGTGTTCTTGCCAATCCAAATGCCGAGCTAGTGCTGATGGAAAAGCACGGCCTTGTTACTTGGGGCGAGACAAGCGAGGAATGTTACGCACAAACGATCAAAATCATTTCCGAGGCAGAGGCATTCATTGAATCTCGTTTTGACGAGGCTTCGTTGTTTGGCGGCGTGAAATACGAGGTGCTCGAAGCCGATGTTCGCAAAAGCGTAGCTGCACAGGTTATGCCTACAATTCGCGGCGCAGTGAGCGATGCGAAGAAGATGATTTTGACATTTGACGATGAAGCGGATGTGCTTGCATTCGTAAGCGGGAATAATTCTCCAACATTATCGCAGGTCGGCGCTGCATGCCCGGATCATTTGGTGCATACGAAGGTTGTTCCATTGTTTATTGACTGGAAGCCAAATGCAGAGGATATCGATGGTTTGAAGGCGAAACTATCAGAAGGAATCGCTGCATACAAAGAGCAATATAAAGCTTATTTTGAACGCAACAAAAATGAAGGCGACGTCATGTTTGAAGCAGCGCCTCGCGTAATTCTAATTCCGGGTATCGGTATGATCAACACCGGCAAGAGCTGGGCGATGGCACAAGTGAGCGGAGCGCTATACCACCGTGCGATTGCCGTGATGCGCGGCGCAACAGCATTAGGTGATTTCGTATCGCTTAGCGAGAACGAGTCGTACAACGTGGAATACTGGCCATTAGAGCTATACAAATTGTCTCTTGCTCCAGCTGAAACGGAATTTTCACGCAAGGTTGCTTTCATTACAGGCGGCGCTGGCGGTATCGGAAGTGAAACAGCACGCCGTTTAGTATCAGAGGGTGCGCATGTTGTGCTTGCAGATCTTAATCTTGAAGGCGCGCAAAAGGTTGCCTCAGAGATTAACRAGAAATTTGGCGAATGCCGAGCAACAGCAGTGAAAATGGATGTAACGAGCGAAGAGCAGGTCAAAACTGCTTATGCAGAGACAGCACTTGCTTACGGCGGCGTGGACATTATCGTAAACAACGCTGGTCTTGCGACTTCAAGCCCATTCGATGAGACATCGCTTAAGGAATGGAATTTGAATATGAATGTGCTTGGAACAGGTTATTTCCTGGTCGCTCGCGAAGCGTTTAAATTAATGAAGCAGCAATGCATTGGCGGCAACATGGTGTTCATCGGATCGAAAAACTCTGTGTACGCGGGTAAAAATGCATCAGCTTATAGCTCAGCCAAGGCGCTTGAAGCTCATTTGGCACGCTGCATCGCAGCTGAGGGCGGCGAATTCGGCATTCGTGTAAATACGATTTTGCCGGATGCGATTTTGCAGGGGTCGGCGATTTGGAACGGCAGCTGGCGCAATGAACGTGCAGCGGCTTATGGCATTGAGCCAGATCAGCTGGAAGAATACTACCGCAAGCGCACGACGCTGCTCGTCAACATTTATCCGCGCGACATCGCAGAGGGCATTGCATTTTTTGCCTCCTCCAAAGCAGATAAAACGACAGRCTGTATGTTAACTATTGACGGCGGCGTACCCGCTGCATTCACCCGTTAGGAGGTTAGGCGATATGATCCAAGGGAGAGGCGAGAAATCTTGGTATATACCGGATGGTTATATACCGCCAGACAGCACGGGAACGCTTACCAGCCATGAATCGATATGCGTGTTGAATTGCTCCACCGAAGAAGCCATTATTCATATTACGATTTATTTTGAGGATCGCGAGCCGATGGAAGATATTCAAGTTGTTGTTCCTGGCAGACGAACAAACCATATACGCACCAGCACATTAATGAAGGAAGGGGCGTCGATTCCAATCGGCGTTCCTTACGCCATTGAGGTGCTGAGCAATATTCCAATCATTGTACAATACAGCAGATTAGATTCGACGCAGGCAGAGAATACGTTGATGTCTACGATGGCTTTTCCAATCAAATAGGTTGAAAATATAAATGAGAGGGTGTTCCATAATGACTGATCGCGCTTATACGTTTTTTGAGGAGCAGCAGAAAGAAAGAGGCATTAACATTGAAGAGGTAAAAGCAAAATTGAAAGCGCTCAAAATCGAAACCCCTTCATGGGGCTATGGTGATTCCGGTACTCGTTTTAAGGTATTTCAGAAGGAAGGCGTGCCTCGCAATCCGTTTGAGAAATTTGAGGATGCTGCACAGGTGCATCGTTTGACAGGAATCGCTCCGTCTATCGCTATCCATATTCCTTGGGATAAGGTAGAGGATTACGGCAAGCTTAGAAGCCATGCGGAAGATCTTGGACTCTCGATTGGAGCGGTAAATCCGAATCTATTCCAAGATGAAGACTATATGCTTGGAAGCGTAACGAATTCCGATGCTGCAGTGCGCCGGAAAGCGACTGATCACTTGCTTGAATGCGTGGATATTGCCAAGGAAACGGGCTCGCGTGAATTTAGCTTATGGTTCGCCGACGGTACAAACTATCCAGGTCAAGGACATATCCGCAAGCGTAAAGCTTGGATGCAGGAAGCTTTGGCCGAAATGTATAGTGCAATGACGCCGGACATGCGTATGCTCATTGAATACAAATGTTTCGAGCCGGCGTTCTATCATACGGATCTTGCCGACTGGGGCATGGCTTACAACTTGGCGCAAAAGCTAGGGCCGCAAGCGGAAGTGCTTGTTGATACTGGCCACCATCTGCCAGGCGCAAACATCGAGCATATCGTTGCTTATTTGCTGGACGAGAAACGTTTGGGAGGTTTCCACTTCAACAGCCGCAAATATGCGGATGATGATCTCATTGTAGGTTCTGTGAATCCTTATGAGCTGTTCTTGATTTTCTATCAAATCTTGAGTGCTGCAGGCGATGCGGATGCAGGTGTTCGCGGCAATGCAGAGAGCATTACTTATATGATTGACCAGTCGCATAATATCGAGCAAAAAATCCCTGCCATGCTCCGCTCCGTCCTGAATGTGCAAACCCAGCTGGCAAAGGCGCTGCTCATTAACCATGATGAAGTAAATGATGCTGCTGAACGCAATGATGTTCTTGGCGCTGAGGATGCTGTGCGCCGCGCATTCGAATTCGATGTTACACCGCTTTTGCACACGATTCGCGAAGAGCAGGGCTTGCCGCATGATCCAATGAAAGTATACCTAAGCAGCAGCTATGGCAAAGACATATTGGCGAGAGGCAAGGGCGGTGCCAGCTGGTGACCATCCTTGCTTACGATCTCGGAGCAAGCAGCGGAAGAGCGCTGCTTGGCAGGCTGAATAATGGCAAGATCGAGGTAGAGGAGCTGCACCGGTTCTCCAATGATCCGGTGCAGGTCGGCGATCGACTGCACTGGGATATTTTGCGACTGCTTCATGAGTTAAAGCAAGCGCTGCTGCTAGTTAAGCATCGCGACATTAGGCTGGACAGCCTTGCGATTGATTCTTGGGCCGTTGATTTTGGCTTGATAGGAAGCAATGGGGAGCTGCTTGGCAATCCTTATCATTATCGCGATCATCATACGGATGGCGTAATGGAGCAGGTAGTAGAGGAATTGACGGCAACGGGGATATTTGCGAAGACGGGTATTCAGTTTCTGCCGTTTAATACGATTTACCAGCTGGCTGCTTTGAAGAAGGCAGATTCACCGCTGCTGCGGGATGCCAAACATTTTCTAATGATTCCGGATTTGCTCCGATATTTTTTGACGGGTGAGAAATATAATGAGTTTTCCAACGCAACGACAACGCAGCTGTATAACCCTGTTGCTGGCAGCTGGGACGAGGAACTGATTCGCTCGATTGGCATTTCGCCGGAACTGTTTGGTGAGGTTGTACAGCCAGGGGCGAAGGTTGGCAGCTTGCGAGCTTCCCTTTGCGAGGAGCTTGGCATAGAGTCCGTTCCTGTTTATGCAGCAGCGGAGCATGATACGGGCTCAGCGGTTGCCGCAGTGCCTGCTCTTGAAAAGTCATTTGCTTACTTAAGCTGCGGCACTTGGTCGCTTATGGGTACAGAAGTCGACGAGCCAGTCATTAATGAATTGTCGCAGCAGCTAAACTTTACGAACGAAGGCGGCGTTTATGGCACGTATCGTTTGCTGAAGAACATTATGGGACTGTGGATTTTGCAGGAATGCAGACGTTCATGGGAGCGGGCAGGAATTTCTTATACGTTCCCCGAATTAGTAAAGCTTGCCGAAGAAGCTAAGCCATTTGCTGCGTTTATTGATCCGGATGATCCGTTGTTTTTGCACCCGGGTGATATGCCTGCTAGAATAACGGAGTATTGTTTGCGCACAAGGCAGACGGCACCTGCTGATACAGGGGCGATTGTTCGGTGTATTTTGGAGGGCTTAGCCTTGAAGTACCGAAATGTGCTAGAGTTAACAGAGCAATTGTCTGGTCAAGCGTTCAGCGGTTTGCATATGGTTGGCGGCGGCATTCAAAATACGCTGCTCTGCCAATGGACTGCAAATGCGATTGGCAAGCCGGTGTGGGCAGGACCCGTGGAAGGCAGCGCAATAGGCAACATGATTTTGCAGTGGATTGCCAATGGTCAGCTTGCTGACATTTGGGAAGCGCGCAAAGTGATACGCGAGTCATTCCCAGTTGATGTGTATGAGCCAGAGCAGCATGAGGCTTGGGAGAGCGCATATCGTGCTTTTAAAGAAACAACAGGAATCGCTTAAGCAGCGAATACAAATATAAGTAAGAAAGAGGTACGTTATGCTGGTCCATGAACGATACGATAAAATTGTACAGCTGGTAAATGAGAGAGGCAGCATCCGGGTTACGGAGCTGAGCGAGCTATGTCAGGTGACCGAGGAAACGATTCGGCGTGACCTTGACCGCTTGGAGCAAGCCGGACGTTTGCGCCGCTCCCATGGCGGTGCGGTTAGCGTAAAGGATCAGCAGCCGGAAATTCCGTATTTCGAGCGGGAGATTACGCATGCGGAGGAGAAAAAACGAATTGCTGTGGAAGCGATTAAGTTGATTCAGCCGAATGAGCGTATTTTGCTTGATGCGAGCTCGACGGCTTGGTATATGGCGGCAAGCATGCCGGATATTCCTCTAACGGTGCTAACCAACTCCATCAAAGTTGCGATGGAGCTGAGCAGCAAAGAGAAGATTGAAGTCATCTCGACGGGCGGCATTTTGGCTTCGCGTTCATTGTCCTATGTTGGTCCGTTAGCCGAGCGTTCTCTTGATGCATATCATGTGGATAAAGCATTTCTCTCCTGCAAAGGTGTCCATTTGGAGCGCGGCGTAAGCGAGTCGAACGAGCTGCAAGCACGCATCAAGCACAAAATGGTAGGTATGGCGGATCAAGTCATTCTGGTCRCCGACTCCAGCAAGTTCGGTGTTCAAGCGTTTACCCATGTGGCAGATTTAGATGATGTAGATGCAATTATTACGGATGAGCGGCTGCCAGCAGCGATCTTATCGCAGCTTAAGGAAAAACAAATTTCCGTTACAAAGGTGTAGAGCATAGGTGGCGCTGGCTTCAGTAGAAGCGCAGCGCCATTATTGTTGTATAGTATAGGGTTACTGGCGAAAGTGAGCTGTAAGAGTTTATATGTTCTTACAGCGTTGAAAGTCACGTTCATGAGTGTCTGTAAACACATATAGGTGCTTATTGAGCAACTTAACAGGCTGGTTACCTACGAAAGAGAGCTTTAAGCGCATATGTGTTCTTACAGCGGTAAAAGTGGAGTATCTGAGTGCTTGTAAGCACAAATAGGTGCTTATTGAGCAATTTAACTGGCAGGTTACCTACGAAAGAATGCTGTAAGCGCATATGTGCTCTTACAGCGGTAAGAGTGGCGTTTCAGAGTGCTTGTAAGCACATATAGGTGCTTATTGAACAACTTAAGAGGCAGGTTACCTACGAAAGAATGCTGTAAGCGCATATGTGTTCTTACAGCGTTAAAAGTGGCGTTTCTGAGTGCTTGTAAGCACAAACAGGTGCTTATTGTGCAACTTAACAGGCTGGTTACCCACGAAAGTGAGCTTTAAGCGCATATGTGTTCTTACAGCGGTAAAAGTGGCGTTTCAGAGTGCTTGAAAGCACCAATAGGTGCTTATTGAGCAATTTAACAAGCATGTTGCCTACGAAAGAGAGTTGTAAGTGCATATGTGTTCTTACAGCGGTAAAAGTAGCGTTTCTGATTGCTTGTAAGCACATATAGGTGCTTATTGAACAACTTAACAGGCTGGTTACCTACGAAAGAGAGCTTTAAGCGCATATGTGTTCTTACAGCGGTAAGAGTGGCGTTTCAGAGTGCTTGTAAGCACATATAGGTGCTTATTGTGCAATTTGACAGGCAGGTGACCTACGAAAGAGAGCTTTAAGCGCATATGTGTTCTTACAGCGTTAAAAGTTACATTGTTGAGAGTCTGTAAGCACATATAGGTGCTTATTGAGCAATTTAACTGGCAGGTTACCTACGAAAGAGAGCTTTAAGCGCATATGTGTTCTTACAGCGGTAAAAGAGGCGTTTCTGAGTGTTAGTAAGCACAAATAGGTGCTTATTGAGCAACTTAACAGGCTGGTTACCTACGAAAGAATGCTGTAAGCGCATATGTGTTCTTACAGCGGTAAAAGAGGCGTTTCAGAGTGCTTGTAAGCACCAATAGGTGCTTATTGAGCAACTTAACAGTCTGGTTACCTACGAAAGAGAGCTGTAAAGCGCATATGTGTTCTTACATCTAAAACATTTTTCACATAAAAAATTTTACCAAACTTGTCTGATAACCTGATATTATAAAAGTATAAGTTACGAAAGGGGTGCGGGTATGAAGGTCTCATTATTTATTACTTGCTTAAGCGATGCGTTATATCCAAGGGTCGGCGAAGCGATGGTGCGCTTGCTGGCAAAGTACGGTGTTTCATTAGAGTTTCCGACGGTACAAACCTGCTGCGGACAGCCGGCCTACAACAGCGGCTATTGGAAGGAAGCGAGGGAGTCTGCCAAAACGATATTGGATGCGTTTGAAGACAGCGACTTCGTTATTTCACCATCAGGCTCCTGCACGGGAATGATTCACCATTATCCGAAGCTGTTCGAGGATGATCCGGTCATGCTGAAACGGGCCAACAAGCTTCAGAGCAAGTCTTATGAATTTACACAGTTTCTGGTGCAGGTGCTCGGCGTTACCGATGTTGGCGCTGCATTTCCTCATAAAGTGACATATCATCC
>NZ_JBFTSN010000225.1:0-10561 GCF_056400045.1 Paenibacillus sp. 01L418 | reverse complement strand
ATACACATCCGTGCCGTTTCATTTGCTGTCTCATGAGATTGCAAGTAATGGATAACGATATTTACGCCTTCCGCTGCAAATCGTTTAGCAATAGCTGCTCCGATGCCGCGGCTTCCCCCCGTAATAAGAACCGTCATCTGTTGGAGCGTCTTCATTTTGAAGGCTGTTCCACAATGGATACTGCAAGCTGATCGAAATCAAAATGCTCGCGGAGCCGTTCATTCACTTCTTCAAGTGTACATTTCTCATAGAAATCGAGGACGTCGAACATGTCGCTGTCACGGAATCGATATCTTGTAAATTCACCGGCAATTGCTTCTGGGGAGTTAAGCATACGCAAATATCCACCGATTTTTTTACGTTTGGATCTTTCAAACGCAGTAGGCTCAATACCGCTTACCAAAACGGCTTCAACCGCCGTTCGGATTTGCTTAATAAGCTCATCAGGATTTGGAGTATCTCCGCCGATAACGGAGAAAGCATAACCCGTGCTCGAATTATACTCGCTTCCAAATGAATCAGAGATCAGATCATTTTCATACAGCTGCTGATAAAGCTTAGAGCTAGGCCCAATCAAAGCATCCAACATCAGCTTGGTCGTTACTTCTTGACGAAGAAGCGCTTCCCCTTCAAGACCTGCCTGCTTTTCTTTGAAGCCCAGCATGCATTTAGGCAATGATACAGGAAGCTCCGTTACCTTACGCGCAATTTTTACTGTTTCCGGCTCTTTCTCAAAATAACGTTCAATCGGTCCTTGAGGTTCAAACGACTTACTATTTTGATTGTCGCGGACAAGCTGGAATACTTCCTCCGCCTTCACTCCGCCAACAACAAACAACAACATATTTGATGGGTGATAAAACGTTTCATAGCAGCGATATAGCGTTTCCTTATCTATYTGCCTGATGGACTCGACAGTGCCGGCGATATCAATATGAACAGGATGCTCATGATAAAGCGCATCAATCAATCCAAAATAAACTCTCCAATCCGGATTGTCGCGGTACATATTGATTTCTTGCTCAATGATCCCTTTTTCCTTCTCCACATTTGTATCCGTAAAATAAGGATTCTGAACAAAATTGATAAGCGTCTCTAAATTCGCGTTGATTTGCTCCGTAGCCGAAAACAAGTATACGGTTCGGTCAAAGCTCGTAAAGGCATTAGCCGATGCACCTTGAGAGGCAAATACTGCGAAAATATCGCCTGTAGGCTCTTCAAACATTTTATGCTCCAAGAAATGTGCAATACCGTCCGGCACTTTTACAGGCGGCTGGCTGCCAACTGAAAAACGGTTGTCAACGGAACCGTATTTTGTAGAAAATGTCGCGTACGTTTTATGGAAGCCTTCCTTCGGAAGCACGATAACTTCAAGTCCATTATCAAGCACTTCACGATACAAGGTTTCCTGAACATTTGGATAATTTAGGGTTTGCACCTTTTATGCCTCCTTTCGATCGCGCAAAAAGTAAATCGTATCGAGCTGTACTTGCTCTGCAACCTTAACGATATCCTCAGCGGTTACCGCTTGAACCTGCTCAAGCAGCTGCTCTGCACTTCGATCTTTACCCGTTAACACGCCATTAAAATCATAAGCAATCATCTCATACGCTGAGTCTTGAAGCTCACGGAGGTGATTGGATATCATCGCCTTGGTTTGGTTCATCTCAAGCTCCGAGAGTTTTCCTTGACGCATGCTTTCAAGCTGCTCTTTAATAATCACAACTGCTCGCTCGTAATTTGCAAACTCAATTCCGGATTGAATT
The DNA here is from genome assembly GCF_056400045.1 of Paenibacillus sp. 01L418. Lineage (NCBI taxonomy): Bacteria > Bacillati > Bacillota > Bacilli > Caryophanales > Paenibacillaceae > Paenibacillus > Paenibacillus sp. 01L418. Next base: position 8,795 of record NZ_JBFTSN010000225.1, on the reverse strand, counting down.
GTGCATAACCCTTTATGTCCATCAAGACGGGATGCAGCGTAATAAGCCAAACTCTCTTTCTCGCGCACATTCAAGAAAAGCTTCGAATGAGGGTATCCGCCCAAGATGCCGTTGTACATTAATGCAGCTGGATAAGCATCATCAACATACCCGACTCCCGTACGAAGCCCTAAATTCAGCTTGCCTTGACTGACCTCCATCCGTTCTGTAACCTGTTTCACTTCCTTAACAGGGTGATGGATATTCGGAGTGGAATAAGCAGATGGTGAACCATCCTTCAACTTGAAGGCGCTCGCCACAAGCTTCGTTACTTCCTCAAGCGTCGTATCTCCAACGACATACAAGTCAAGTGCTGCATTATCCAGCCACTGCAAATAGGAATCATACAGTGAAGATGAGGTAATGGATTCGATTTCAGCAAGCTTGCCTAGTGGATGCAAACGATAAGGCTCATCCGCGCACATTTCTTCCAAGCAGCGCTCTGCGGCGTATCGAATTTTATCATTGACGATCGCCTCTAAACGTTTTTTGAGCGTCGTTTTTTCGGCATCTACATACTTCTGATGGAAACCATTCTGATCTATGAGCGGATCTGTTATTACATCACCTAGAAATTGCAGCGATTCTGCAAGAAGTGGAGTATCGGATGAAACAAACTCATCATTTATGACATCCATTCGAAATTGGACAATCTGAGAGTCGCCTCTTTTATATACATCGAACCCAAAGCCTGCTCCATATAAATCGTCAAGCTTCTCACGAAAAGTAATCGTTTCTGGTAATTTCGCCGTGCCTCTTCTCAGTACAAACGGAATAAGAGCAACCGGTGTTACTGTTGCTTCTTCAAGTGAAAGTCCCGCAAATAACGAAATGGCAAACGTTTTGAATCGTTTTGTAGGCAATACATGCAGACGAATGCGCTGCAGCTGCCCTCTTTCAAATGTGGACACACGGTTTGCTCCTTTCAACGGCGCGTTATAGAGTAAATCTATTCCATTAAACAAATCACTATACCATTCTAACCTATAGGAAATGGAAGAAGCAACCACTGCTGCACTAGGCAGTAACGGCTGCTTCCTTTCGAGAATGGCTTATAGTTACATACAGAATATATGCTTGCCGATTGTTTTAATTTGTGTTCTTGTCCAGATCCATTTCGAGGTTGCTGTTTCTGGATTGAAATAATAAAGACAACCGCCAGAAGGATCTTGGCCGTTAATGGCATCCATAACTGCCTCGCGCGCTTTCGCATTAGGCGTAAGCCAAATTTGCCCGTCAGCAACCGCTGTAAAGGCACCAGGCTGGAAGATGACGCCATAAATCGTGTTAGGGAAACTTTGAGACTTCATACGGTTAATGATAACCGCAGCAACCGCGATTTGGCCTTCATACGGCTCGCCTCTTGCTTCACCGTATACGGCATTAGCCATAATCTGTATGTCATTTTCCGACAAGCCTAATCGGTTGGAACCTCCAATGGGTGCCTTATTGCCGGAAGAACCAGCATCTTCTTTACCGCCAGAATTAGAACCGGAAGCAGGCGGGGCTGCTGCTGATGGCGTCCATTTTTTTGTTGCTTCCCAAAGCTTCAGCTTTGTTTTGGCACCGACAATACCGTCCGATTTAAGCCCAAACTTCCATTGAAACCATGTGACCGCATTTTTTGTGCTCGATCCAAACTTCCCGTCTATATCACCTTTAAAATAACCGAGGTGCTTTAGCCGTCCTTGCAATTCTTTTACGTCTTGTCCAGTTGAGCCAACAGTTAAGGTGGCGTTGCTGAACGTTTCCTTTACTCCGTCATGCTTTCCGCTCAGTAACGAAAAGGAACCGAACAACAACAGCACGATAATCGAGGTCACCAAAATCAAACGATTTCTCATGATGGGATCTGCCTTTCTCTTGCAAGTTAGTTCGCTTAAGGTAGCGTTACCTAACTTTAGTATGAGAAGTTGATCCCACTTCTATGCACTTCGTTCCGTTTTCTGCAAACTTCGGAAATTATGAGCTAGCTCTTCCAGCTTGAAATTGATCGAGTGTAATTAGCACTTCCCGCGGCTTACTGCCTTCATAAGGACCAACAATAGAGCGAGCCTCCATTTGGTCGATCAATCTTGCCGCTCTAGTATAGCCAATTCTCATTCGCCGCTGCAGCAAGGAAACCGATGCCTGCTTCGCTTCCAATATCACTTGTACCGCTTGATCATAAAGCTCATCCAGCATTTCGTTCCCATCCGTTGAGTCCTCTTCAACTTCCGGTACAAGATCCTCTTTATACTGCGCTTCGGCTTGACCGCGTGCGTAGTTTACTAATGATTCTACTTCTTGATCGGATAAAAAGGCCCCTTGCACCCTTATCGGCTTCGACATTCCAACCGGCAAGAAAAGCATATCACCGCGACCAAGCAGCTTTTCCGCTCCTACCATATCAAGAATGGTGCGAGAGTCTACCTGAGAAGATACACCGAAAGCAATACGGGAAGGAATGTTTGCTTTAATAACGCCCGTAATGACATCGACTGATGGCCGCTGCGTTGCAATGATAAGATGAATACCAGCTGCACGCGCCATTTGAGCAAGCCTTGCAATGGAGTCCTCTACATCGTTTGCAGCAACCATCATCAAGTCAGCAAGCTCGTCCACAATAACAACGATATAAGGAAGAACAGCTGCAGGATTATCGGCCATTAAATTGTTGTAGCCTTCGATATTGCGAGTTGCGGATTTGGAGAAAAGCTCATAGCGGCTTTCCATCTCAACAACAATTTTCTTTAGAGCCAGAGAAGCACGCTTAGGATTCGTAACAACTGGAGCGAGCAAATGCGGAATTCCATTGTATACGTTCAGCTCAACCATTTTTGGGTCAATCATAAGAAATTTAACCTCGTCTGGCGCAGCCTTATACAAAATACTCGTAATAATGCCGTTAATACAAACGGATTTACCCGAACCTGTAGCACCTGCTACAAGCAAATGGGGCATTTTGGCTAAGTTGCCTACGATCGTCTGTCCAGATATATCTCGGCCGAACGCGATAGACAATTTGGAGGCAGCATTTTGAAACGCAGTGGTTTCCATTACCTCTCGCATCGTTACGACGGAAACCTCCATATTTGGCACTTCTATCCCTATGGCTGATTTCCCCGGGATCGGTGCCTCCATCCGAATATCCTTAGCTGCTAACGCAAGAGCGATATCATCCGTTAAACCAACAATTCGGCTAACCTTAACGCCCGTTGCCGGCTGAACTTCATAACGAGTTACTGCTGGCCCGCGAACAACATCCAGTACCTTAGCACGTACGCCAAAGCTTTCCAGCGTTGCCTCCAGCTTTCGGCGAGAGTCGTACATGTCGGACGCATCAGCATTTTTGCTCATTAAATTCGGTTTAGTAAGCAGCGTAAAAGGCGGCAGCAGGTAAGGTTTAGGTGCGTTCTCTTCGGCAATAGGACGTTTCGGAATCGGTTGCTCCGTATCTTCCTCATATACAAGCGCTTCTGAAGAATTAGCACCAGCCGCGATTATTTCAGGCTCCAATAAATCCGTATCATCATCCTCAGCCTCTTCCTGAGTATCGTTAAGCAGCTCTGAATCGGCTAATTCCTGAATAGGATTCGTTTGGTTCCATGCTTCATCACGATTAGCTACAAGCGGCTCATGGTCGATTATAAGACCATCACCAGCATTTTCCCATGGCGGCGTGCTGTCATGCTCATCTGGAGTCAAATCTGTATGTAAATCAGCGCCGGATTTCTCCCAAGGCGGTTCGATATCATTTTGCCAGGCAGGCTTCGCGCTTGCAAGCGTATCCGTTCCATTTGGCTCGAACACCCATTCATCCTGCGGATGACTGGAAGTATCAGACTCTTCCTCATCTTGATCCTGTCTCCAAGAGAAAAACAAAGATCTTCTCTTCTTCTTCTTAGGAGGAGCAGCAACATAACTTTCATGATCGTCATCAATTGTTTCATCATCATCATCAAAATCAGCCTGTCCAACATTGGCACTCGCTTGTGCAGCTGCGGCAGCACGCAGAGAAGCTCTCTTCTCCCATTTAGCTGCAAGCAGCTTGAACATACGATTGCCACGGGTCGTAACCAATCTCCCTAACTCCACATACGACTTACCTGTCATAAGCATGATAGAGATCGCGAACATAACAAACATAATAAGCTTCGCGCCATAATACCCGAACAAAGAGAAAAATAATGAATATTGAATAGCGCCTACAAAACCACCGCTTATTTCTTTGTCTCTGATCGGTAAATCATTTTCGGCCGGTACACTTATTAAAGATAATTTTAAATCGCTGCTAAGCTGATTAAAAATCTTCGACCCTGTCAAATCAACCGTAGGGCTCAGCTTTTGATCAATTTCAGATATGGAGCTCATGAGTGTAAATGCAAGCACCATGATAAACAAGCCTGTTCGCTTGTTCGTCCACCCTTTAGGCCAAGCGCGTTTGATCATGACAGCAAGTCCAATGACAATCCCAATTAGTGCTAATACAAAATAAAACTTGCCGAGCACAAGCCCAAATAGCTTGGATAACGAGCGCCCGACAGCCGCCTCTCCAGAGAGGGCAATAATTGATATTGTAATAAGCAAAATTCCATATACTTCATATTTTAAGTTTGTGCCAATTGATTTTTTTCGTCTCTTTTTCTTTGCCAAATCCGTCACCTCTGGTAAAAGATTATACCATAGGTGGGCAAATGTTCCTATGAGACATTTGCACGAACATTTGTTTGTTCCTTATTTATAATTCACAATCGTGCCCGGCATTAAATTTGGATTGAGATAGTCGTCGAGGCTGCAATCTAATAATCGAATAATTTTCCCCATTCCCGGTGCGATGGGAGTCACCTGCATCTTTACACCATTTGACCATACCTCTTGCGATTGCTCCATTTCGTCATTAAAGCCCTCCAGCACAACCTCAAGAGGCATATTCGTATAAAGTGTCATTGGATATTCACCTCAATTCTGCCGAGCTTGGAAGCCTCAATTCTTCGGTTTAATTCCTTTAACGCCTCACCCAAGCCGCCAACGGCATCAATCAGACCATGCTTGACTGCATCAGACCCAATAACCGTAGTTCCTATATCCCGTGTAAGCTCCCCCGTCTTGAACATGAGCTCTTTAAATGTATGTTCCGTCACGTTCGAGTGCGAAGTTACAAATCGTACGACGCGCTCCTGCATTTTATCCAAATATTCAAAGGTTTGTGGTACACCGATTACTAAACCGTTTAGACGAATTGGATGTATCGTCATTGTTGCTGTTTCTGCAATAAACGACATATCGCCAGCAACGGCAATCGGAACGCCTATAGAGTGTCCTCCGCCAAGCACGAGCGTTACTGTTGGCTTGCTGAGTGATGAAATCATCTCAGCTATTGCGAGTCCTGCCTCGACATCGCCGCCTACAGTATTCAGAACGATAAACACACCTTCAATTTTATGATTTTGTTCAGCTGCTACGAGTTGTGGAATAAGATGCTCATATTTAGTCGTTTTATTTTGCGGAGGCAAAACGAGATGTCCCTCCACTTGCCCAATGATGGTCATACAAAAGATATTGGATTCCGTCAATGCAGGAGCCGCTGTCTGACCAAGCTGCTGAATCGTTTCGACAACAGCATTCGCCTTTTTTTTATCGTCTGGAATAGGTTGTTCAGGCTGCTCTGAAGTAAACTGCATGTTTGTGTGACCATTCATTTAAATATCCCCCTCTTATGTTGATGCTCGTCATAGTATGAGGTCTGGTCAAAAATTTATACAAAATACAGTCTAGATCTCTTGATTTGACAAACCAAGCAGAAAAGTCTTCTGTTCTTATATAAAAAAAGAATCGCTTGTGTCCGCCGCGGCAATTGCGGAAAGGACAAGCGATTCTATTCATTAATTATTTATATGTTAAACTTCCATAATGATTGGCAAAATCATTGGACGACGACGAGTCTGCTCGTACAAGAAACGACCAAGCGCATCCTTCACATTCGTTTTGAGCGATGCCCACTCATTTACTTTATCATTCATCAAACGTGTAAGCGTCGATGTCACGATGCGATTGGCTTCATCAAGAAGACCTTCGGATTCACGAACATAAACGAAACCGCGAGAAATAATATCTGGACCAGACAAGATCGCGCCATCTTGTTTGCTTAATGTAACAACAACGACCAAAATGCCATCTTGCGACAATAGCTTGCGATCACGCAATACAATGTTACCAACATCGCCTACGCCCAATCCATCAATCAATACGTTTCCTGCTTGTACTTTCGAGCCTTTGCGGCCGCTGCCGTTCTGGAACTCAACTGTATCACCGTTATCAATAACGAAGATGTTCTCGCGCTCAATTCCGATTGCTTCTCCAAGCTTCGCATGCTGACGAAGCATACGATATTCACCGTGGATAGGAATGAAGTATTTTGGCTTAATCAAGTTAAGCATAAGCTTAAGTTCTTCTTGGCTGCCGTGACCAGATACGTGAACGCCTGAAACGGAACCATTTCCGTAAATAACATTTGCACCAAGGCGGAATAATTCATCAACAGTACGACCAACATATCTTTCGTTGCCCGGAATTGGTGTTGCCGCAATAATAACGGTGTCGCCTGGTAAAATATCAACTTTGCGATGTGTCGAACGTGCCATGCGAGTAAGCGCCGACATCGGCTCGCCTTGACTGCCTGTACACAAAATAACAACACGATCAGCAGCTAATTTGTTTACTTCTTCCGGCTCAATAATCATTCCCTCTGGAATATTCAAGTAGCCAAGATCAGAAGCGATACCTACAACGTTAACCATACTGCGGCCAACAACCGCAATCTTACGTTTTGTTGCAATAGCAGCATTTATAATTTGTTGAATCCGGTGTACGTTGGAAGCAAAAGTTGCTACGACAACGCGTTGTGACGATTTGCGGAAAATATCCTCTAGATTGTCGCCAACTTGTGCTTCAGATGGCGTATATCCTGGACGTTCAGCATTTGTACTGTCTGACAATAGCGCCAAAACGCCGCGCTTGCCAATCTCAGCAATACGCTGCAAGTCAGCAAATTGCTCATTCACTGGCGTATGGTCAAATTTAAAGTCACCTGTATGAACGACAGTACCTTCCGGTGTATCCAAGCTGACACCAACGGAATCTGGAATACTGTGGTTCGTTCTKAAGAAGGATGCACGAATCGTGCCTAATTGAATTTCGCTATCTGCATTGATGAGAATACGTTTCGTTTCTCCGAGCAAGCCGGCTTCCTTCAATTTTCCTTCGATAAGTCCGAGTGTTAGTTTTGTTGCATATAATGGCACATTTAAGCTTTTTAGTACATAAGGCAAACCGCCAATATGATCCTCGTGACCATGTGTAATAATAATTCCGCGAACTTTGTCGCGATTTTCCGTTAGGTAAGAGATGTCAGGGATAACAATATCGATTCCGAGCATGTCCTCTTCAGGGAACTTAAGTCCTGAGTCAACTACAACGATATCATTGTTATATTGGATGACGTACATGTTTTTCCCGATCTCGCCAACTCCGCCTAGTGCAAAAATGAGCAATTTATCCTGGTTGTTCTTCTTAGACAAGTGTTTTCCTCCTTAAAATTTTGCGAAGCGAAATTCGCTTCGTAATCATTGGGTTAATTTTCGAAGCAAAATAGCTTTGTAAGCATTTTCTTAAATATTTCGAAGCGAACGGCTCCGTAAGCATCTAATTATTATTGCGAAGCTATAATGGCCTCGTAAGTATTGTCGTAATATGGAAAAGCAATATTTATTTTGTACGGATCCACAGGTAATTAATGCCGAACATTGTTTACCTATGCGTTGTTATCGTCAGATGCCGCTCTGACGTTAATTTCATTTCCAAATATTTGCCGCACCCAGTCACTTGAAATCATTATACATGAAGAAAAAGCTGGAATACAAGTGAAACACGATATTGCTATTATGCAATATGCTTCCCAAAAAAATAAAACCGATGCTGGATGCACCGGCTGCAATCAACGATTACGTGTATTTACACCAGTAAATTGCGTAAGAATGCGGCCTCAGCCTCGGTCACAGTAACAAGCGGAAGTCTAACTCCTCCAACTGGCAAACCTTTTAAGCCAAGTGCAAATTTCACGGCCACAGGATTAGGTACAGGATGAGGACAATAGAATAAACCTCTGAAAATTGGATGTAAAATACCATTTATTCGAGCAGCTTCCTGAACGTTCCCGTTCACATAGGCTTCGATTAATTGTTTCATTTGCGCGCCAACGACATGTCCCGCAACGCTAACGATTCCGTAAGCTCCAATAGCTAAAGCAGGAAGTGTAGCACTGTCGTCCCCGCTGTATACTTTAAATCCTGCAGGAGCACCACTAATAATTTGAGTTAATTGATCTGTTGAAGCACAATCTTTTGTCGCCACAACATTGTCGATTTGTGCTAAGCGAAGCGTCGTTTCGACAGAGATATTGACTCCCGTACGACCTTCCACATTATACAAAAGAATAGGCAATTTTGTTGCTTCAGCAATAGCCTTAAAGTGCTGATAAAGTCCTTCTTGACTAGGACGGTTATAATATGGAGCAACAAGCAAAATGCCATCAACGCCAGCTGCTTCTGCATCTTTTGTCAGATGGATGGAATGGGCTGTGTTGTTGCTGCCCGTACCAGCAATGATTTTGCAACGACCATTCGCATGCTTAACAGCAAATCGGAACAGTTCCAGTTTTTCTTCATCGGAGAGCGTCGGTGATTCGCCAGTCGTGCCTGAAACGACAAGACTATCGC
>NZ_JBFTSN010000224.1:0-10589 GCF_056400045.1 Paenibacillus sp. 01L418 | reverse complement strand
CTCGGTATGCTCTTCAAAAAAGTATATGTATAAGGACTTGGTCATCATGACTAACCATTCATTGAATGACGCTGTACCGGTACAGTCTTTACATTTCTACATTGTTCTCTAGCTCTTTCTCGTTTAGGATGTGATAAAGGCAATAAAATAAAGAAGCTCAAAACGATGTTTGAGCCATAGAGGTGAATCGTTATGGAACCGTTGACGAGAGAAGAAATAAAAGCTTATTTAAGCAGGCTTGKCATCTCAGATATTCAGGAGCCAACCAAGGCATTTTTATTTGAGCTTCATAGAGCCCATGTAAGAGTTTTTTCTTGGCAAACCATTGATGTTTTTGCAGGTAAGCCCGCAGGAATTCACATCAAACAATCCGTCCCGCTCCTTATCCATGGCAGAAGCGGATATTGTTTTCATTTAAATGGCGCATTTAGCCATCTTCTGCGTTCATTAGGCTACAAGGTTTCATTCCACCGGGCAGGCGTACAGCCACTAGGTGCCGAGCCTCGTATCAACTCGTTTCACCTTGGACTAACCGCTCACTTGTTGAACGAAAACAACGAAGAAGAACAATGGATTATTGATGTTGGATTAGGCGATATGCCTTTTGAGCCGCTGCCTCTTCTTGCTGGAACGTATAACCAAAACCCTTTTATTTATAAAGTAACAGAATCTCTTGTTGTTCCAAATGGATGGCGCTTAGAGCATGATCCATCTGCGTCATTTGTTGGCGTGGATTATGATTCTACCGTTTTGGCGGATATGACAGAGTTTGAGCCTAAGCATGAGCATTACAGCCGCTCCGCAGAATCTCCATGGATCAATATGTTTTTAATTAGAAATAGACATGCTGGCGGAAGCAATGAAATCCGAGGCTGCATTTGGAATGAACGAGGAACTGACGGTGTGAGGCAGACGGAATTAGTGAGTCAATCCCAGTGGCTCGAGGTGTTGGGCGAGGTTTTTGAAGAAAAACTCGTCAACTACAGCCGTCAAGAGCGGGATGAACTATGGAAAAGAATTCAGCTTGCTCATGAACAATGGAAAATAGCAAAAGCCTCATCATCATAACAAAAAAAGGCTTTTACTAACTCCTTATAGATGTCCTAATCAAATAAACCTCAGAGAAATCTGAGGTTCATTTAACTATTAGTGGTATAAGAACTCCAACCGCTAAGCTTCCGCCGTACCGAATCTTTTGGCGTTTCTTGCGCGGGCACGCTCGATTTCGACCTCTCGATCACGCGGCTCAGCTTGGGTAACTAGCGTGTCGAGCAATTTCTGGGCTGCCGCAGCCACCTCTTGTATCGCAACATTGAATGCTTCTTCATTGGCTTTCGATGGTGACTGATATCCCGATAGCTTTCGAACAAACTGGAGCGAAGCGGCAGCTACTTCCTCTTCTGTTGCCGGTGGATCGAAGTTAAATAACGTTTTAATATTTCGGCACATCATGCTCTTCCTTTCAGCATTTTATTTTGCCTGAAAGCTCTAGTTCCATGCAAATACAAGCCTTTTAACTTCGATAATAGCTTTTCTATAGAAACTTTTCAAGGGATAACAACTACCAAGCATTTGTCATAACTATCGGTTTTATCTCCCCGTCAGCAATAATCATTTTATCAATACAAAGCATACGATTCCCCGCTTCAGGGTCACCAATAATACGGCGATGATAAACAATGAGCCATTCATTACTCTCTGGCAAATGGAGGAACCCATGATGTCCTGGCCCTTCCGCAATAGGCTCTTGTCGCTCAAGCACGATGCCCTTATTCTCGAATGGACCCAAAGGATTCTCACTCACGCCATACGCAACGCAATAAGAGCCGTTCACCCAGTCACCTTGCGACCACATGAGGTAATACAGTCCATCCTTCTTTATCATACAAGGTCCTTCAACATAACCATCAGGCGTAATGGAGAGAAAGGTTTCACCATTTTCAAGTGGAATGAACCCCGTCATATCATCATTCATTTTCGCTACGTTGCAATGACGCCAGCCGCCATAATATAAATAGATCGTTCCATCATCATCCTTGAACAAATGAGCATCAATCGGCTGAGCGGAATGAATGAATCGATCAATGAGCGGTTTTCCCAGATATCCTCTGAATGGTCCTTCAGGACGGTCAGATACGGCTATCTCCAAACCGCCGATCTCATCGTTGCTTTGAATATCGTTTGTTGCAAAAACCAAATAATATTTTCCTCGTTTCTCGATAATTGTAGGTGCCCAAACCGCTCTCCACATCCATGGAAAGTCTGACATTTCAATAATGCTCTCATGCTTCTCCCAATGGATCAGGTCGCTTGAGCTGAACGCATCCAAATTCAATTGCTTCGTATATTCCGTAATGGACCTGGTAGCATAAATCCAATGCTTGCCTTCATACGTTCTCGCTTCAGGATCAGCATACCAGCCTGGGACTATCGGATTATTAATACCTTTCATCGAAAAACAGCTCCTTGTTCGTGTTGTAGTACCGATATTGTAAAATATTGCAGACCCTATGTCTCTATCATAAATTCAACTTTCTTATCCACTTTTATGACATTAATCAATTTCATCATTTTAATAGCCGATTAGCTAAAAAGAAAAAAGGGGTCGTCCCAGCAGTAGTAAAACTACTAACGGAACAACCCTTCCTATTCTTATAAATACGTTGCTTTGGTTATGGCGCAACAACACGCAGCACGGAAATCTCATACTTCGATTCACCGACTGTGATAATGCTTTTCTCCGGTATATCAACCTGCTTACCGAGGTTAACTACAACCCGGTTCGTATAGTCTGCTTCATTTATTGCAGTATTGCTCGGTTGCTCCGTCTGAGAATCGGTAGCTGTCGGCAGTGAATCAGTTTCAGCCGGTGTTGGCGTTGGCGTCGGCTTATCGGATTCTTTGGCAGTCGAATCCGTTGTTTCCGTCGGCTGTGATGAGCTTTCAACTTGATTTCCGTCAGTGCTGCTACTCCCAGTATCCGATTTGCAATCAGAAGTAACTTCTAGTGTCGTGTACGAAACTGCTTCAGCACCCGGCGTTTCTACCGTCAATGAGCTAGGCTTAAACAGTCCGCAAGCTGCTGCTTCCTTAAATGCGAAGACGAGGGTGGTCGCAGCCTTCTTGCCCACTGATGCAGCATTTTGCTCCACGTATACGATTGTATCCGGCTGGGTTATGCTCGGTTCAGGAGTCGTTTCAGGCAAAACAGCACCACCAGGCTTCACATCATCCTTGCCGCCGAAGGCAAACATAATGCCGGCTACGATTAGTACAATACCTATAGCCGATAACGATGTTATAAACGTCGATTTACGATTCCTGCGAAAAAATTTAGTCAGCGGTGAGGATAGCTCGCGMTCCGCCTGTTTATATACACCTTTAAGAATAGGGCCTGCTTTGTCAAAATGCTGCTTCCAATTGGCTCGTTTCTTAAATGCATCCCGGTCATGTTTTGTGAAATAGCTGACTACTGCAGTTACATAGGCAGGGACAAAACCTCTCGAGCGCATGAAACTAGGATGTTTTTCTGCCCATCGGAAAAACAGATATACCGTATCTTTTTGAGACGCGTTTTGCTGCAAATAGTTGAGGAGCGTGGCATAATCCACTGATTCCATATCCGAGCTGCGAAGAAACAATAGCACGAGACGGGGAAACTCAGCTAACTCCAGCTGATTGGCAAGCAATCGGCGACCAACGAGCTGCACCCGGTCGATCTCTGCTGGGGATAGATTTTCGAATAAATCTACCGTTGGCTCCGGGAATGCGAAGCATTCGTAAAGCGCCTGCAGCTCAAGCGCTGCTGATTTCTGCCTCGGATCGCTCAGCTGTCCATTCCATTTTTTCAGCTGATCCTTCGATTTGAGAAACTCGCCCAGCATGAGCTGATCCTTCGTCAATCTTTCCATATCAAGTTCAATTAACATTGCTCGATAAGCCGCAAGCTCGAGCTCCGTATAAAACTCTACCGCATCATGAGACGGCAGCTGTTTTCGCACGCCAAACTTGCCTTCACTTGCTAAGCTGCGCAATTGTTCAAGCGCTTTGCTCGTCGCTGGCAGCGAGTGGCGCTCCCGTTTCAGCTTCTCGATGAGCTGCTGACGGACCAGCACAAAAAAGTCTTCATCACCGTACAGCTTAGGATGAGCATTGCCCCACTGCTCAATGAGCTGTAGAACACTTTTGGCTCCTGCAGCTGCTTTAAGCTTTTGCTCAAGGAATGGAATAAATAAGTTTGCACTTAGCTTCGCATCTACTAAGACTCTTGTGAAAAAAGCTATACTAAAGTCAGGATTACTTTCAACTGCCGCATAGAAGGAAGCCGCTGCGTCTTGCTCACTCTGCTTTCTTGCATTTAACAATGCTAAAAGGAAAAAGGAAACCAGCTTATTTTCGATATGTTTACCTTCAATTTGATAGTATTGTGTAAACACATCTACAATGAAGGTTTCCGGCACTACTCCTTGCCTAGCACGGTCAAACTCATAATCAAATCGAGACAGAAATAAATCATTCAAGCGCATCTTGGCATCCAATGCGCCGGATGGCTGCAAATAATCCATCAAGCTCCGCATTACCGCGCTTTTATGCGATTCATATAACTTTTCGTTGCCTTCCTCGATTTGGTAAACGACGCATAGCTCATGATAACTGGCTGCTGCGAGTTCGCGCTCCTCCCCCATATCTGCCAGCATCAGCTCAGCGAATTGAAAGAAGCTATCCGTACGGTCAGGACGATCCAAGTTATCCCATGCAAAATCCAAAAAAGGCTGATCTATACTGTCCAGATCAACATTCATCATTCGGTCGTTGCCGAAATCAAACGTAAAATCCTTCTCGATGCTGCGATCCCCATTGCGGAGGCTTCCTTGCTCTACGAACGTAAGATGAACCGATTTGCGGCTTACCGGCTCTTTCGCATAGGTAATGAAACCAAGCTGCTTGCGGAAGGCGTAGGGTAAACTCGCATATAGCACACCAAGCAGCTGTTTTGCCTTGTCTGGCAGCTGTTTGATTGGAACATCAAGCGAAACATAGATCTTTTTCTTACCCCCGACTGCTGCCATTACCGCATAGAGCAGCTGTTTAAACGATTTTTCTGAAATGTTCAGCAACGAAAGGATGGAACGAGCAGACGGCTTAATCGCTGCTGCACTCTGAATCGGAAGCTCTAGCAGCTCTGCTATTTCCGTACCGCTGTCAATATTATATTGATCTGCGAAAGCGGCTTGCAGCCAGTTCATATAATCACTTGCAGGCTTACTGCTATGACCRCTTGGAATAATAAAGTTATGTGTAAAAAAAGCGCTGCGCAGACCCGTGAAGTCGGCTGCCTGATAAACACTTCTGCCAAGCAGCAAATCGCCATTATCCAAATGAAGCAAGTGCATCGTCTCTGGATACGCGGATCCGTCCTTCTCACCGCGGGTAGCCAGCTCAGTCGGGGCATCATAAACACAAAACGGATGAAGCACTTTTTTTACAAATGATGCTTCCAAACCGCTTGATTTGGCGATCGTGTCATAACCTTCCGTGGATCTGAAAATGCCGCGTCTTTCCCGTGCATACATCTGCTGCTGAATCATCCTGCTGGGCGTAGAATCGCGCACTATTCTCTTCTCCCCTCAATGAAGTTCAGCTTATAAAGCAGCCAAATGAAGGGCTCGTCTACCCGAATGGGACTGACGACGGTTTGCAGCTTCTGATCGACGGGATTGCTGCCGAGTGCGGAAACCGCATAATAAGCCGTATCCTTAAAATAAACATCCATCGTACCTTTAAAGGGACGATCGACCTTCTCGATGAAACGGCGGATTTCTCCATCAATATTTTCAAACTCGGTCAGGTTGAAATAATTGCGATGCACCATGTTGTTGAAAATATTGCTGTTCGATTTAATATATTCTCCATCTTCATCCTTTAGCGAATGAAGCATATCGCTCTTCGTTAAAACGACGGCAGTCGGAATATCCGTTTTGTTGTTTTCCTGATAAGCAATAAAGTCGCCAAACATCGTCAGAACAACGTCGCGCGGCTCGTCGTATTGGGAAACCCATTCACCGGGCTTATCGCCCAGATTCATTCTAATTTTCTCGCGAATGGAGCGAATTTGAAGCGGATCTACCATCAGCAAAATGCCTGCTGAATTTTTGATATGCTGACCATGCAAACCAAGATAATCCTGCTCTACCATACCCTCGCCAGCGACATCAAAAAATACGAGAGTAAGCGGTGGCTTCGATTCATCTTTAAAAACAAATTGAAAAATAAAAGGCTCCTGCATCTTTTCCTTTTGGGTAGACGCTAGCAGATCGCCGCGCTCAAACAGCGGCTCCTCGTAATAGGTTCGGAATTTCCGGCTAATTTCAGCGTTAAGCGGCATGCAGGCTGCATTAAAATGGTCCGCTGTCGTGTTCTGCAGCGTATGTATCAACGCGGTCATATACACCGACTTGCCTACTTGTGAAGCGCCAATGATTGAAATAATATTGCTCGGCACCTTGCCTGCTGTTACTGGAATTTCGTTGTGGCATTTTGGACAAAGTCTTCTGCGTGTCAGCTCGCCATAGCGGTCATTTATTCCAATCAATACATGGTCTGAGTAAATCCGATGCTCTTCAGGCACGTCGTTTGGATAGAGCACCGCTTCCATATCGTGTACAGAATCAAGGCCAAAACGCTCACGATACTTATTCAGCTCATCATCTTCTCCAAGCGCATAATCCTCATCATCCTCACGGGAATGTGAAGCGCGGAACACAACCTCATCCGGTGTAAATTTACTAAAACAATAGGGGCAAACAATATCATAAAACAAAGGCCTTTGCTTTGCTTCCGGCTTTTTCTTGAAAAGATCGAAAATACCCATGCGATCTTCCTCCTTTATACTGAAATCAATTCGTACATCTGTCCAGACGTTCGGCCATCAGTGAAAAACAATCGTATAAAATCCTGTTTGCCAACCTCAATGGCAGGCAAAACGGTTTTTCCAGCTGCGAAAGGCGCAACGAACGGATACAGCATGCCATCTTCTTTATTCGCGGGATAGCTGCCCTGCTTTTTCACATAACAAAGTACGTCTTTCCCAATCGGTACCTCTGTTGAAACTTGAATTTGAATCGTTTTGAACTTTCTGAACAAACCGCTCTTATTTGTAATCGAATAATGAATTTTAGCTCGGCCAGCACTTATTTCGATGCTGTTCTCGTGATTAGGCTGAAGGATGAGCTGCGGACCGCCGCTCCCTTCCAGTGCGGCATATACCGTAAAGACAAAACGTCCGATGCCCTCTAATCGGCTATGATAGCCATTATTCGCTTTATATTCTGCCTTCGTGTACAACTTGACAGTTCCTATATCCACGGGGCTTTCCGCCGCCTGCTCAGCCGGTGTTTTCCCAATGTAAACCGCTTCTATACCGCCCGGCCAAATCCAGCGCAGCGTGCAGCGGTCCTCCTCCAACACGCGAGTTAAACCGCTGATGATCGGAGAACCATCCTCTGCATCGATAAACCGCATTTTATATCCGCCTCCCGCATCGTTTAAAATCCATGACTGCGGCTGTCCTTCGTCCGTTCGCCTAACGCCTTTGTGGACTGATCTCTATTGCTGTTTTTTCTGCCGCCATCATAACGGTTTGTACTGTTATTATCCCTTATCGGAACAACAAGTGTGAAAATGCTAATAATGGCTGCCAGTACAAGAACAGCGAATAGACGTGATAAACCGTCAGAGAGCATATCCCCGGACAAGCCGGAGTCCAAAATGAAGCCAGCCAGCAAACCGCCTACAATACCGCCCGCCCCAAAGCTTAATGCCAAAAACCGATTGTCGAAAAACAATCCGAGCGACATCCCTAAAGCTGCACCGATAATGGCTAAGGATAAAATACGAAGCAGTGTATACAACGTGCTGTCCGCAAGCGATCCCGTTCTTTCGGTTAAGAGCGTCCGATTATCGATTGTATTGTAAATATTTTGGAATACGAGCGCCAGCCCGTTCGCTTCCGACACATCGTAATAGCTTCCATTGGTGGAATCAGCTATTTGCTGCAGCAAGGCAGAGCCCTTGGAATCTGCAACGCTAAGGCCTACCGTATTAATGACAATTTGCTGCTCTTGGAATTGTGCAATTTGCTTATTGATATCGGATTCGCTGAAACCGTCCGACAATAGAATGACCATTGTCCCGCGCCCAGCCTTTTCCTTATCCTTAATCGTCTTCATTGCTTCGCCAAGCGCAAGACTAAAGTTTGTACCGCCGTCCGTCGGCTCAAGTGAGTCAATTGCGGCATTTACTTTATCTTTCTCTTCCTGTGTGCTTACTTTAACAAAGGGCTGTATCAATTGTGCGGTATTGTGAAATGCAACCACCGCCACACGCTTATCGCTTTCCATGTTTTGAATCAATTGCTTCGCAGCCGAATAACGCTCGTTATCAGGATCGGTCTCCAGCATGCTTCCTGAATTATCGATGACAAGCACAATATCCTTTACCTGCTTCGCACCGCCAAAATGTGCGCCGTAAATAAATTGCAGCAATCCGCCGACTGCAAACAGCAGAACTAGCGTTGCTGGTACGAGCAGCTGCCACGATAATCCGGTATAACGCTGACGCCACGAAGTTCCGTTCAAACGAGGCGATATCATTTCAGCAATCAGGCAGGCCAGTCCAATGCATAAAGCAAGAACGCCAAAGTATAGCCCAACGACGGCAAAGCGCGGCCAGATTTCTGACAGCGCCCCCAGTATGATTTCCCCGATGACGAATCCTACTGCGCCTCCTATCAAGCTGAACAGTAAGAGAAGCCCATTTATTTTTCGTTGCATAATAACAGCACCCTTTCTACTTGCTAGTGGACCGCAGCAATTGTTGATGTATATCGCTCAGCGAAGATCAGGCAGCAGAGCAGGATCAAGCGTGTGAAATTCGTACCCATTTTGCAAATAGGTCTCATAATACACTTTGCCGTTTCGATAATACATCAAATCTTCTAAATGAAAGCCGCCCATAATATTCAACTTTTCTACACCGCTGCTGCGCTTCTCATGTACACACCCCAGCTTGTAAATGCGTGAAGATTCGTCAACGCCAAGTGCATATCGGATAAATTCACTCTCGCGATCTCCGAACAAATACTTTTCCTCATACCGATGCTCATGTGTATAGTCGAGAAGACGAATATGAACGACCGCATGCTCTTCCAGTGTCCGGTATAATCGGTGAAATAGCTCGTCCCTCGATAAAGCTTTACGATTGCTGTATGCAACGGATACATTGGCACGCAGCAGCAGCTCCTCCTCGAAAGTCTGTGCAAAAGGCTCTGCTGTCAAAATGTACTTTCGGCAAATCTCCATTAATCGCTCCAGAAACGCGGAATCTCCCTGCTGCAGGAGCTCCGTCATATTGCCGAGAAATCGTTCCTCAAAAAATATGGATGCGCCGCGTTTCTCTTCAATATCCTTCATGACAGCCGCAGTGACTCGCTCATAATACTCGAAGATGTTCTGCCCGATATAATCATCCGCTGAACGGATACTGTGCTGAGCCGCCGCATTCAGCGTTTCCTCTAKCAGCGCCATCTGTTCTACGCGAATTCGGTATTTCTCATGAAGACGCTCCAGCTCAGCAGCAAATTTACGGTACAAAGCAAGCTCAGTCTCAAGTCGTAAAAGCTGCCATTCCAGCCGGTACACCGCATCAAAAAAAGCGCGTATAAAGGATCGAACATTTTGCTTGTCCATAAATGGAAGACGCTGAAATTTCAAATCATCCACACGTTGTTCGCGGATTCGACCCAGCTCATCCTGAGCGATATCAATCTCTCTGACCAAATCGCGCATTCGAGCGCGAACAGCTGTCATGACGCTGTCTGTCTCGTTTTTCTCGTCTGTCCATTTGGCAACCTGGAAAAAGCTAAACAATGGCTGATCTTTCATATTACGGTTTACAGTGGCTCGCAGCTCATCTGAGGCCTTCACATAACCTAAGTTCACCTCAGCTGAACTAGTGAAATGCTTACGGAAGAAGATGGTGCAGCCATCTCCGAACAAGGCTTCCTCTGCCTCGCGCAGCGACATGCGCCGCAGTTGATCATAACGAATGTTGTTCGTTAGAAGACCCGACATATCGATGAGACTGTCCTCGCTTGGTACGAGATCGAGCATTCTAGTGTCCATCGCAGCTGCATCCAGCCCAAAGAAGGACAGCTTTTCCTTGCTGCCCTGCAGGTCAGCAATTTCCAGCCGTTCTTTTATTTGTTTAAAGAAATGATAGAGGACGGTTAACGCAATCGAATGATTCGGTCGTTTCACCTTGGACAAGCCCGCTGACACGAACCCCTGTCTTCCAGATTCCGTCATGAGACTGTTTTTGAAAGAAGAGTTGTTGTAGCTTACGTCACTCGATTGTACCTGTGTTTCCTTTCTCCTCCTGTTTTTCAACAGCAGAATATTGCAAATGATTTCATAGTTATCCTGCATCCCGTTAAGCGTTGTAATTCCCCGCTCATTGCGATCAGATAATACATAAACAAGATCAAATAATGGGGATGCCTTGTGGGTGACCGGAATTGATAATCCATCACC
>NZ_JBFTSN010000223.1:0-10617 GCF_056400045.1 Paenibacillus sp. 01L418 | reverse complement strand
GCCATTGACAATGGAAAGACAAACAGGTAAAATCGATCCATGAAACTATTTTAGTTTTTTTAGTTTTCTCTAATCTAAAAGTTCTCTCTCAGGGGGTCTGTTCTTGATAGATCGAATTATGAAAGCATTTATCGAAGAGATTCATGATAAAGGAATCAAATTTACAATGGACGATTTGGCCTCTCGGCTAGGAATTAGCAAACGGACATTGTACGAGCATTTCCCTTCTAAAGTAAGTATTTTGGAAGCACTCATTGCGCAAACTTTAGGTGAATTCGATGAGAAAACAGCTCAGATCACGCAAGACGCAAGCTTATCGATTATTGAGAAAATCAGAGGTATTGTAACCCTTCTAACAAAACATTATGAATTATATGATATACGGATATTGGAGCAAATGAAGCGTTACTATCCAGAGCAATGGAAAAAAATTGATGATGCGCTGACCGATGACTGGGATGCATTGCGCAGCGTCATTGAACAAGGCATTCACGAAGGCATAATAGTTAACAAAAATATATCTGTCATTATGAAGCTAATGATCGACGCAGCAAACTCAACACTCGATCAACGCTTTTATCAAAAAAATGATATTACGCTTTCCGAAGCTTTATCCACCATTGTCGATATTATTCTATTTGGACTAGTGCCTAGAACTGCAAAGGGAGAATAAAAGCCAACGCTTTTATTCTTTTTTTAAACAGCTTGAAAACTATAAAAACAAAAATAGTTTCATGAGTATTGGAATTTACTGCAAAAGAAAGCGAGTGAACAGAATGAGTCTTCATTTTTGTGAAGTAACAACAGAAAACTGGCGCGCTGTAGCCGCATTATCGGTGTCCAAGGAGCAGCAACCATTTATTGAAAGCAACGCCTTTTCTTTAGCCGAATGTTTATTTGAGAAAAACGCAACTTCGCTTGCATTATATGATGGCGAAACTTTAGTCGGCTATGCAATGTACGGCTGGCAAAACAACGTGAACAAGAGTGTGTGGCTTGACCGCTTTATGATTGATTACCGATTCCAAGGAAACGGATATGCCAAGCGGTTTATTCCTATACTACTCGAATATTTTCAGCAATTATTTGAAATCAGAACCATTTATTTGAGCCTCCATCAACATAATTCGCGTGCTCAACAGCTTTATGAACATTTTGGATTCCGCTTAAACGGTGAGATTGATGCAGACGGGCCGGTTGTCGGAATGGTCATGGAATTAAATTTATAGAAACATAATAGGTGAAGCCATATGAAAACATTATTTAGTAATCGCGTTTATTTATTAGTTACCGCTTCTGATTTATTGCAAAATATAGGTACATGGATACGGAACATTGCTTTGCTCTTTTTTGTATTGGAAAAATCAAATAATGACCCGGTCGCTGTGTCGATGCTGACGGTTATCGAATATTTTCCTATCTTTGCTGTTGCCCTTGTAGGCGGGGCGCTCGTTGATCGGTGGAATCCCAAAAAAACGATGATTATAGCTGACTTATTAAGTATCGTATCTATTTTGCTCATCATTGGCGTTTTGGATCTAGGCTTCTGGCCAGCTATTTATATCGCCACTTTCGTATCCACTATTATTACACAGTTCTCTCAGCCATCATCCATTAAGCTCATTAAACGTTATGTTGAACCGAAGCATGTTGGAGCAGCTGTTGGTTTAACGCAAAGCATGAACTCGATTTTCATGATTGTTGGGCCTGTCATCGGTACCGCTATTTACGTTAATTTTGGACTTAAGGTATCCTTATACAGCTTATTGATCCTATTCGCCCTTTCTGCCTCCTTTCTTTCGTTTCTTCCTAAACAGACCCGTGAAGAGAAAAAAGAAAACAGCTCTGTTCTGAAAGAAATTAAAGAGGGTATGATCTACCTCCGTCAAAATAGAATATTGGTTGTTATAGCCGTATGGTTTGCTATAGATGGTCTGTCTTGGGGACTTATTCAACCACTTGATGTATTTATATTGACGGAAAGACTGCAATTGCCGAAAGAGAATTTGCAATGGTTCAGTATGTTATACGGAGTCGGGATGTTAGCTGGGGGATTAATAGCTGCTTCTATTGGCAATCGTTTTGAAACTCGGGAAATATTTACCGTTGTTATTATTGTAACGGCGACGGGAGTGCTCGTTCAGGCGCTTTCCACTTACGTTTGGTTGACCGCATCATTCCATCTGCTGGTCGGTTTATTTTATACCGTGCTGCAAGTACTGCTTAATATGCTATTTATCAAATCCGTACAGGATGAATACGTTGGTCGTGTTAACGGTGTGATGGTTCCTGTATTTATCGGATTTATGTTAATCGGTACATTTTGCTCAGGGTTTCTGAAAGAAGCGACCTCTTTAATTTTTGTGTACGGGACTTCCAGCTTCGTACTGCTGCTGACGCTGCCTATCATCGCTAGATTAAAGCCAAAGCATTTGAGCAAAATGAAGCACTAGCCGTGAGCTAGGGATTAAGTCAAAGAAAACACCCAACTATTCTCGCGAAAAAGCGAACTCGCAAGTTAGATGGGAGATTAGATTAAATCGCTATGATTAACCTTTTTTATGGCTTTTAATAAAAGGATTGCTCTACGTTACTCTATCTGTTTTTTGTAGTGCGACGCGAAGTTGCGGCTGTCCGTGATTTTGCGTCGTATTTTTTATTTTTTATTCTTGCTGGTTTTCTGGATAGATTGCTGACGGTTGCCTTTGGTCCAAAAAATGAACCAACTACTTTGAAAGTAGGAGGGATCTGTTGAACGAAGCCAAACAACTGCTGCATTCTTCCCATCATGGACATGATTCCATCAATACCGCCGATTCGACTAAACATAGACCCTGCTCTTTCAAAACCAGGCTCAAAAGTAGAATCAACCGGTTGACTAAAGTCATTAAATGGTTCATCTACAGTAGGAAGAATTGCGCTTATACGAGCTCTTTTTCTTCTTTCCACTTCGAATCACATTCCTTTTCTTAGTAATGTTGAAATAGGTCTACTTCAAACTATGCAAGTACACCTCTATCGGTATAGTTAGTCATCTATAAAGCTCAAATTTTACCTTATCTTTTTAAAATATAACCTTTCTGCGGGCCTTTTATATGCTTCCAGCCTACTAGCTTTACATTATCAGGATTCATCGGCGATATATCAAACGTCAATCGGTCCTCTCCGACTGAAATGTGCGGACCAACTACAGGAATGGCTGCCCCTCAACCAAAACCAGAACAAAACAGAATTAACACGAACAAAATAGATTGACAAAACTGAATAAAACCGAATAATATGGAATTGTAACTGGTTATAAAATCCAGAGGAGGCGATTCGATTTGTTTACCGATGAGCGTCGTGACAAGATTATTGAGCTGCTACAAAAAAACGGCAGAGTACTCGCCAAGGAACTAGCGGATATGTTTGAATTGTCGATTGATTCCATCCGAAGGGATCTATCGATTATGGAGGAGAAAGGGCTGCTCAAACGTACGCATGGCGGCGCAATACCAGCTGCTAAAGTCCGCAGCGCCCCGCTCCCGCCAGACCTACGTTATAAAGAGGCTTCACCGCATCAAGATGCCATATCTAAATTAGCAGCTTCTTTTATACAAGAAAAAGATACTGTATTTATAGGCAGTGCAGGCATCCATTACGGCATGTTAAAGTTTCTTCCTGAGGTACCTTTTACGGTGGTTACGAATGCAATCAGAGTGGCTGATGTGTTGAAGGATCGTGAAGAAATTGATGTTTATTTGATAGGCGGCAAAGTGAAAAGTTCTGGAAACATTTCCGATACACTCGCTAATCAGTTTCTTAGACAATTCACTTTAGATCTGTGCTTCGCTGCTGGGGGCGGAATTTCCAAAAACGGGGTAAGCACCTCTTCTCCAGAAGTAGCTTCATTAGGACGAACGGCGGTCGAAATTTCTAGAAAACGAATTTGTCTAGCTCCTCATGAGAAGCTAGGCGTCGATTTTTTTGCAAAAGAAGGCCCCATTACCGATATGGATCTATTAATTACCGATAGTGAAGCCAGCATAAATGCCATTGAGGATATTGAGAACAAAGGTGTCAAAGTGTTAATTGCTCAGATTCCAGAGGTATCTTAATCATTCTTAATCGGGGCTGCGGCTGCAGCTCCGTCTTGCTATTTATCAACATGGGACGTATCACATAGATCGCTCGCGTTTGCTTGTATCCGAGCGTTAGCGGAAAACCGCGAATGCTTGCGCCTCAACTAAGAGCTAAGACATCAATTAATCGTAATTACCACACTTTTGTTTCGTTTCCCGCTTGTCGCTCTTGACGGTAACGCTGCACCCACTGCTCTGCCACATCTTCTGCTAACTTATCAAAAGCTGGCGGAGCAACCTTCACCGACTCGGACTGAATGTTCAGAAAATCCAGCACCCTCAGCACTGTTCCTTCATAATCGAGAATAAAATCTTCGTAAACGATCGTAAGTGGAACGATCCCTTCTTCTGTAAAAAAGTCCTCCATCGCCGCTTCCCGAAGCGAGCTTTCGATGAACAAATGGTTGATTGCATCAAAATTATACTTATCGGCAATATCATGCTCTTGCGGTTTTTGGCCATGCTGCCGATGCCACTCTCCGGATACGATGGCCCGCCACCAAGATACGGCTAAACGGACTTTATTTCTTCTCGTCATATAGATATGTTTATCGCAATTCGGAAAAGCTGCACGCCAGACACTAGCTTTTGTCGCCGTATCAGGCAATTGAAAGATGTTCCGAAATGCAGTGATCCATTCGCTATTCATACTTGTTTTCAAGCCAAAAACACCATTTGACGAAGTACCTTCCCGCCACATCTGCTCCATTTTGTCCACCGTCATTGTCTTGGGATCATTGAAGAGCAGCCATTCCGCAGGATTTCCTGCTAGGCCAGTTGATGAAAGAGCTTCGTTCAGCAGGGTACTCCCTGTACGCTGTGAAAACCATATCGTATAACTTTTTTCCGGTCTCATTTATATATCACCCTCTCTATTCTAGATATTGTTCAATCGGGATTCGATGTACGCAACAAGCGCATTTATAGCATCTGCTTCGCCAAACTTCTCCGTGTCTATGATCATATTAGGTTGTATCGGCGTCTCGTAAGGGGAATCAATGCCCGTAAAATCCTTTATTTCTCCTGCTCTCGCTTTGCGATATAAGCCCTTGGGATCACGTTGTTCGCATTCCTCCAGTGAGCATTTCACATACACTTCAGCAAAATCATCCGGACCAAACCGCTGCTTGATCTGCTTTCGGTACGATTCATAAGGGGAAATCATCGGTACAAGGACAACAAAACCTTTCTCTAGAAACATATCCGCAATCTCCATTGCACGGCGCATATTTTCCAGTCGTGCCTCTTCCGTAAACCCAAGATCCCGATTCAAGCCTTGCCGTAATCGATCGCCGTCAATGATGACACATCTGACCCCCCGCCTCAGCAGCTCACTCTCCGCCCCGCAAGCAAGCGTCGTTTTTCCTGAACCGGACAACCCCGTTAACCAGAAAATAGAACCATTATGACCATTCCACTTTTCCCAACTCGTCCTTTGCATAGCCGAAGCCTCCTTTCGATGTGGAGCCGAAGCCCACCATGTCATCTGTTTGTTTTTAGTATAGAGATTTGGGATGGATGCGAGCAAGGTAATGATTTATTATAGCCGTTTGTGGGGGAGCAACGCTTACACCAGCTACAGCTGAATTATGATTCTTTTTCCGTCTCCGCTTCCCACTTGGCAATTTCCTCTCGGACGCGTGGCGCAACCTCTGTTCCTAGCAGCTCAATGGCTCTCATCACTTGATCATGCGGCATAGTACTTAAAGGCACGTACATCATAAAACGCGTAACGCCTACATTTTTCCGAAGATGAATAATTTTTTGGGCAACGGTTTCCGGATCACCCACATAAAGTGCTCCTTCAAAGCTGCGCGCGGCATCAAAGCTGGAACGGTCATAATGCGCCCAGCCTCGCTCTTTCCCAAGTTTATTCATGCCTGCTTGCGTGGAAGGAAAAAAAGTATCTGCTGCTAGATCCGTATTTTCTGCAACAAAACCTATGGAATGAGACCCCACTTTAAGGCGCGAATCATCATGGCCGGCATGCGCAGCCGCTTTCTTATAAAGCTGTACCAGTGGTTCAAATTGCATCGGGCTACCGCCAATGATCGCCAGCATCAATGGCAGGCCGAGCAGTCCAGCACGGATTGCAGAGTCCCGATTGCCTCCGCTGCCTACCCATATCGGCAACGAATTTTGAACAGGCCGAGGATATACGCCTAAATCATGAATGGCAGGCCGATGCCCGCCTTTCCAGGTTACTTTTTCGGACCCTCGTATTTTTAAGAGCAATTCCAAATGTTCCTCGAACAGCTCGTCATAGTCATTCAAATCATAGCCAAACAGTGGAAAAGATTCGATAAAGGAACCCCGACCAGCCATAATTTCCGCACGCCCATTTGAAATACCATCGAGCGTTGCAAAATCCTGAAAAACGCGTACCGGGTCAGATGAAGAAAGCACCGTTACTGCACTCGTTAACTGAATCCGTTTCGTTTGTGATGCAGCTGCAGCTAGCACAACTGCAGGTGAAGATGCTGCATAATCCTTCCGATGATGCTCACCTACGCCAAATACATCAAGTCCCACCTGATCGGCAAGGACAATTTCCTCGACAACCTCACGCAATCGCTGCGCATGACTTATTACTGCACCCGTTTGAATATCCGGCTTTGTTTCTACAAACGAAGTTATTCCTATTTCCATGGTCAATCTCTCCTGTTTATATTATTTATTTTCATGCGGAAGGGGCAGTACGCCTCGTCATTGCCCAAAACAGAAGAGCGAGTGTACTAACCGATGCTCCAAGCAAACATACTCCGTCCCAGCCGTAATGGGCATAGGTTAGAGTCGATGAGATCGAACCAACGGCACTTCCTATGGAGTAAAAAACCATGTATCCCGCTGCAAGCCGGCTGCGAGCCTCCGCATGTAATGCGAAAATCATGCTTTGATTCGTGACATGTACAGCCTGCACAGCCAAATCAAGAAGAACAATGCCAATAACCAAGGCGAATAGCGACTGATCTGTATAGCTGATTAACAACCATGATAGGAGCAATAGAATCAAAGCTATGCCCGTCGTTTTCTGTCCATAACCTTGATCGGCAAGCTTTCCCGCCCTTGCAGCAGCTAACGCTCCAACAGCTCCCACGAGGCCAAACGCCCCTATGGCGGTGTGAGAAAGTGACCATGGCGGTGCGCTAAGGGGCAGCACTAATGAAGTCCACAATATACTAAAAGCCGTAAAAATCAGCATAGCCAGAACTGCTCGGATACGTAGGATCCTCACTTGTRCGAACAACATAAACACCGACTTAAGCAGCTGAGGATAAGACAGTGATTTCACTTCTCGCTTTGCATCTGGCAAAACTTTAAATAATGCAAAAACCATAAGAAGCATCAATGCTGCAGAAAATAAATATACGGAACGCCAACCCGCTATATCTGTTAATACTCCTGCAATCGTTCGTGCAAGAAGGATGCCAATGACAATTCCACTTGTTACCACGCCAACGACACGTCCTCTTTCGGCAGGGGTAGCTATGCTAGTTGCAAATGCTACAAGCGTCTGGGCTACAACAGCAAGCAGTCCCACCAAGGCCATACCTGCGAAAAGCATCAGGCTGGAGGAGGCAAACCCAACGATAACTAGAGCGATCACGGAAAATAACATCTGACCGATAATGAGTCGGCGCTGGTTCAGTAAATCTCCAAGCGGTACCAACAATAACAATCCCAATCCATAAAAAATTTGGGTGATCGTAATCAGAATGCCAATGGTTGAATAGTCAATGCCAAACGCCATCGACAGATGATCGAGCAGCGGTTGTGCGAAATAGATATTCGCAACAGACATCCCGCAGGCAACCGCAAACAACAGTGTGACATAGCGAGACATCGAGGAACCCTGAACCGAATCGCGATCGTTATTTGTTCCCTGTGATGAATTCATCTTTACCTTGTTATAGACTGCTGCTTTTTCTCTAAGCTCCTCCATTTCAAACACACCTTTTCTTCATTCATTTTAAAAACTAGATTTTTTGTACCGATCGGTATGTTATATCGCTCGGTAAATATAGCGCATAAAAACGATCTCTGTCAACGTAAAAATGTTTGCACATGGTTTTAGGTTAAAAACCAAGTTTATATTGTGATTAACGGATCTTTCATTTGACATTGCCAATCGCAAATTATAAAATAATACTATACCAATTGGTATGTAAATATAGACGATTGACTATTGTATTTGATTAAACACTAGAAAATAAAGAGTACCGAGAGGTTTTGACTATGGGAAGAACCCGCGAATTTGACGAAGAAAAAGCATTGGATGCAGCTATGCAGCTGTTTTGGGAGAAGGGCTATGAGGCTACCTCACTTAGCGATTTAACTTCCAGAATGGGTATTCAACGACCTAGCCTATACTCAGCTTTTGGTGACAAAAAAGAATTATTCGAAGCTGCACTGCGCAAATATACGATGTCGCGCGCTGCTCTCGTTCGAACCAAGCTCCAGAGCTATTCCTCTGTTAAGGAAGCCTTTCGCCATTATTTTGAAGGGGTTGTTGCTGAGGAATACGGAGAAAATCGCAACCGTGGATGCTTTAGCATCAATACGATAGTCGAGCTTGCACCGCATGATGAAAAATTCGAAATTCTCACAAGAGAACATCAAATGTACCTGTCCGTCATATTTCTAGAGACCATTGAACGGGGCATACAATCGGGTGAACTCGAAATTCCAGTAAACGTGAAAGCTTTATCGCAGTCGCTAATCGTATCGTTAATTGGGCTAACGGTAATATTGAAAGCACGTCCCGAAAAATCATTTATTGATAATACGATAGAAATCATACTTGCACAGCTTAAAGAAGCACCCGTTCACGGTCAGTAATTCAGTAGAAGAATGAATGTTATTGCCATCTATGCACCACATAAAAATAAAGCCCACTGACCTGTTGGTCGGCGGGCTTTATCCGTTCATTCTTTTATCTCATGCTGTAAACAATAAATTTTACCTTGCCTCAATGCTCATGAGAAAGAATGTTGATAAGCTTACCAAATGGGTCGCGTACATAGAAGCGCCGAACACCCCAGGGCTCCACTGCAATGCCATATTCGATTGGAAACCCAGCTTTTTTCATGCCATCAAAAGCAGCTTGGAGATCATCGACTTCGATTGACATATCAGGCACAGGCGTGTCAGATCCCCCTTGTGTGGCAAAACTAATTTGTATGCTCATCTCTTCGCTCGAACCGTAAGTTCTAATCCAACCATGATCCATTAATAACTCAAGACCGAGTACATCCTCGTAAAAGCGTTTTGCAGCGGTAATATCCTGCGCTTCAATATTCGTGACGATCCGTTTGACCCGCATCTTAATCCTCCCATCATCATTCGATAATTACTAATGCTTCTTCCCGTAATAATTCGGTTAAATGCTAGTGACAACCTTTTCAATGACAGGGATAATAAAGACAGAAAGCAAAATTTCATTTTTCTAGAGGTGAGCTAATGACGGAACGTCTGCCATGCCAAACAGAAGGCTGCGTAGCAACTATTTTACCAGCTACCGCAGCCAAGACAGGCGGAATATGTATGCCCTGCCAACAAAAAAAGCTTCGATTGGAAAAGGAAGACTATATTGCCCGCAATCGTAGATTCTTCGATCCTTATAAAGATGTTACCGAACCCGTTGAAATTCTTAAAATCATGCATACACCTAAAAAACATGATCCGCTAGAGGTCCTTCTCTCCTACACAAAAAGCGAACAGGAACTTTATCATAACCTCACTCCAAAGGAAGTCGCTCAAATGGAGGCGTATGCTGTACAACTTATTGAAGAGGGGGAGCTTGATCAGGCCGAAGAGATTTTGTTATCGCTCGTTTGCTTTGCTCAGGCAACCATCCATCTTGGATTGGATGCGTTAGTACAAAAAGAATGTTTTTATCCAGGGATTCTTTTCAAAGATGCTCTGCCTTCCATTAGAAACAAAATCATGGAACGGATTCATCACGATAAGGAGAATCGCAACCATCTACTGTCAGCCCTTGCTTGGATCGGAGATGAAGAGATCGTGCGTCAGTTTGATAGCTGGGCAAAATCAACTCCACACTGGGCTAGCGAACTTTATGTATCCCCTGAAAGCTATACTCATGAAGGCGGTTGGGAGCTGGATGATGAGGGAAACAAGATAACATTATTCCATTCGGTTCGCTATGCATTTAAGGCTGAAGATCAATTTACTGAAAATATAGCAGTGCTTGCGCTTAAGGACAGTAATCATACCTGCCCATGGTGCGACGGCCCAATAGAAGTACTATTTGATTGCAATCTCCTCGACCCGGTTCTGCAATTTCTGAATCTTGAAGGTGAACGTTTGCGATTGGCTGCATGTATGCGGTGCGCTGCTTATTATGGTGTGCAGTTCATGGAAATTGATTATCAGGGTCATTTGAGCTGGAGTTCCTATAATCAGCTGCCGAAGCATTTTTCTCGAGAGATTTATGAGGATACAGAGCCCGTCCATTTGCTACACATGGTAGACC
>NZ_JBFTSN010000222.1:0-10642 GCF_056400045.1 Paenibacillus sp. 01L418 | reverse complement strand
CTCTTACCAAGCTATGCTGCTCGCTTTGATCCATATTGACGAGTAGAGCTGCCATATTAGGTTCTACCGGCAGTGCAAAATAAACCGCCTGCGGACATTCGCTGCTGAGTACCGCTTTCATTTTGTCGAGCCAATAGGAATCATCATATCTTTCCCTGCTCATGCTGTTCAGAGACTTCAAATCTGCCCCAATCAGCCGATAGCTGTTATGAGGAAATGCTTCTGCAAGGACGTGGTCATCCACATCGATCTCGTAACCGGATATTAGCTTCTCTACAATATGTTTAATGGATAAAGCCTCGTTAGTTGATTCCACTAGCTTCAGAGACGGAATTTTTTGCGCCGTTCGTTTCACCGTGTCTAATAGCTGAATAGCTTCAAGCTTAGGTTTTAAAATATAGTCAACTACGCCGCTTTGAAAGGTCGATCTCACATAATCAAACTCACCATAACTGCTCAATATGATGACTTCAATCTCTGGATATCTTGCCTTTATTGCACGAGTTAACTCTTCTCCGCCCATAACTGGCATAACGATATCAGTGATCACAATATGAGGCTCGACGCGCTCGATCAGCTCAAGCGCCTCTTTTCCATTTGATGCCTCTCCTACAATCTGGAAGCCCTCCTGCTCCCAATTTAACAGATGCTTAATTCCCTGCCTGACTAATAGTTCGTCATCTACAATAACAACACGACATGAAATTTCCATTCGTAAACCTCCGCCATCCCCGTCATTTTTTTCTATCAAATAAGAAGGCAATCATTCATAATAGCTGCGAATAACAATATCTTGGTCATAATTCCCGAACCCTTTTCCATAAAGGGTGAGACCGCCGCGGCCATGCGACGTATCATCCGCCCTTATGCGGAATGTCCACTGCGAACGATTCCATGATACATCATCAATCGTCATATCAGAAATTTGCTGACCATCGATAAAGGAACCTTTTTTATTTATTCGAAGCACCTTTAATAAGCCATACTGATTAACGTCAGAATGCCACCAATCTGGTGAATAACGGCCTCTCATCCGGCCGAAGTCGCCAGGACTCGTCCACATGCCAAGCTTTTGCTCATTCAGAGTAAATTGAATATCTGACGGCCAATTCTCATTGACATAGGGTGCCTCTGATCCAATTTCAAATGATATTTCAATTTCCTGTACGACCTGATCCTTAAATAAATAATTAGGAATTTTGTATTCAACAAAACCTCTAGTGAACCATAAAATCCCTGCTTGAACACGCTCAGGATCCATAAAATAAGTGGGCATGTCATAATGCCCGATCATCTTCTCCGTCGATGCAATGCCGCAGGTCGGAGCAGCTTCAATATCCGTATAATGTCCAACCGGCATGGACACTTCCTTATATTTTCTAGAACTCTCTGCATATTTAGACAGTTTAACTTGGAGATACTCTGCCGACAAGGAGCAATATTTATAAGTGCCTCCATTTATTCTGCGCATTCTATAACTAACGAGGCCGGCATTTTGCAGCTTGTTGACATGGGTGCTTACAATTGCGCTGCTCAAATACAACTCTGCAGCAAGCTCCTTTATATGCATCTCTTTGTTGTTCAGCAAATCAATAATTTGCAAGCGCACTTCGCTCGCAAGCGCTTCGTATACACGCAGCGACGCTGCATCGGTTGATAAATACATGTGAAACTCACCCGCTTTTACAATTAGTAATTTAGTTAATCCTAAAGCAATTCACAACAATCGTATTGAATGTATTTATTTATTATGATAAATATTAGATATTAAATCAACAAATATGAATTAGTTAATACATTAATTCAACTAGGAGGAAAATTATTCATGTCTATGAAATCTACCATGCATATTGATAAAAACTTCACACTTTCCGCAGTCGACCCACGGCTCTATGGATCATTCATTGAGCACTTAGGCAGAGCGGTATATGGGGGAATTTACGAGCCCGGCCATCCTACCGCAGATGAAAACGGCTTCCGCGGCGATGCATTGGAGGCCATTCGCTCTTTGAATGTGCCAATTATACGTTATCCAGGAGGAAATTTTGTATCCGGCTATAATTGGGAGGATGGCGTCGGGCCTAAATCCGAGCGCAAACGTCTTCTTGATCTTGCATGGTGGACAACAGAAACGAATGAAGTAGGAACAAACGAATTTGCAGATTGGGCGAAGCTTGTCGGCTCAGAAGTGATGATGGCTGTAAATCTTGGAACACGCGGCATTGATGCGGCTAGAAACCTTGTTGAATATTGTAACCATCCATCAGGGTCTTACTACAGCGATCTTCGCATTTCACATGGCTATAAAGAGCCTCATAAATTTAAAACCTGGTGCTTAGGGAATGAGATGGACGGACCTTGGCAAATCGGGGCAAAAACTGCTGTGGAATATGGAAGACTTGCGAATGAAACGGCCAAAGCAATGCGCTGGGTCGATCCATCCATCAAGCTTGTTGCTTGTGGCAGCTCATCTAGCGGCATGAGCACTTTCGCGGAGTGGGAAGCAACCGTGCTTGACCTTACCTATGATCAAGTGGACTTCCTATCGCTTCATACGTATTACAACAATAACGAAAACGATTCCTCCAACTTCTTGGCAAAATCGCTTGATATGGATCAGTTCATTTACAGCGTAACAGCCATTTGCGATTATATGAAGGCAAAGAAACGGAGCAAGAAAAAGCTGATGCTCTCGCTTGATGAGTGGAATGTATGGAACTCGATAGGCTCAAGCCGAGCAGAAGAGCTTTGGCAAGTAGCTCCACCTGAATTCGAGGATGTGTATACACTTGAGGATGCACTGGCTGTAGGCTGTTTCCTGATTACGCTGCTCAAACACGCGGACCGCGTAAAAATGGCATGTATCGCTCAGTTGATTAATGTCATCGCCCCAATAATGACAGAGACCGGCGGGCCATTATGGCTGCAAACGACCTATTATCCTTATCTTCACGCTTCCGTTTATGGAAGAGGAACCGTGCTTCATCCGATTATTTCATCACCAAAATACGATTCCAAGGATTTCACTGACGTTCCTTATTTAGAAGCAATCAGCGTTTTCAATGAGGAACTAGGTGAAATTACTATTTTCGCCGTCAATCGTCATTTATCCGAAGGACTTGAGCTTGATGTAGATGTGCGCAGCTTCGGCGATGTAAGCATTATCGAGCATATCGTTCTGGAGCATGATGACTTGAAAGCAAATAATACGAAAACGAACCCAAGCAACGTCGTACCTCATAACCGCGGCACTGCCAAAGCTGATCATGGAAACGTTAAAGCGATGCTCGGTAAAGCATCTTGGAACGTGATCAGACTTCAAACTAACAGAGGTTAATTAAGCCTCTCAGAATAGAAAATATACTAAAAAACCGCTGAAGCTATAGCTTCAGCGGTTTTTTTCTAGTTCTATTGAATATGAAGCATTCGCATTCGCATAGCTCCAGCTGGCGTCTCAACCGATATAATATCTTCTATGCGGCTCATCAGCAGCTGTCTTCCGACAGGAGAGAGGAACGAAATGTTATTCTGCTCCGGATCTGCGTCATGGGGATAAACAATTTTGAACGTATCTGAGGTAGCGTCATCCAAATAAGAAATGGTAACCTCGCAGCCTATAAATACGGTTGATGGCAATCGCTCATCCGATGATTTCAGCTCTTTCTCGACAAACTGTACATATTCGGTAATAAATTGATAGATTTGCTTACGCTCTGACTCCTGTTTGGGCGCATGCGCATCAAGAAAAGCTTGCTTCTCTTCTCCCAAAACTACGAGCTGAAGCCTTAGTTGATCTCTAAGGGTATTTAAGGGAAGACTATGGTTCATAGTATACTTCACCCCCTAAAGACGTATTGCGCAGCGGCAAGGTTTGGACGATGAT
Source organism: Paenibacillus sp. 01L418 (assembly GCF_056400045.1). Lineage (NCBI taxonomy): Bacteria > Bacillati > Bacillota > Bacilli > Caryophanales > Paenibacillaceae > Paenibacillus > Paenibacillus sp. 01L418. Next base: position 6,759 of record NZ_JBFTSN010000222.1, on the reverse strand, counting down.
TCGCATCATTTGCTGCTTCCTCCTTATAAAAATATAGGCCTCTAAGAGTAGAGGCCTTGCTCCCATATTATCAGACTTCAATCAGAAGTCCAATCTCTAGTTTTATTTGATCGAACCATTGAATTAACCTAGCGCTTCTCTATCCTCATTTGTCTCGCAAGGCAGTAGCACAAGCATTGTATAAGGGAGTTTCATATTGTATAGAAGACTACTAGGAAAGGAGCTGACAATATTGTCTTGCAGACCATTTTGTCCGACAGTCCGGGTATATGATCCTCCAGTAACGGTTACCAGAGATGTTTTCCATCCACAAATCATAGAGGTAGTTCACCAAGTAAACGTTGTTACACGTCATCACTGTGTTCCTTGTGAAAAACACCTTTATCAATACTGCTATGTTGATGAAAATCAAGTAGGTGGCGAACAAGAAAACAGATCAAACCGTTCGCATAAACGCCATAAAAGCGAGAGATCCTATATTTCGAGAGCAAAAAAGAAAAAATCAAAAAAATAGTTGAAAGACAAAGAGAGCCTTCTTTCAGAGGCTCTCACTTTGTTCACTTTTACATAGAAATGCGTATTTAAGGTGTTGTAGCATCATCGTTTGTTATGGCATCATCCGTCGTATCAGGGGTGTTATTGGCGCCGTCTTCAATCACGTTGCTGTTGCCATTATTGTCAACATCCTTATCATTATTGCAAGCGGAAGCGGTAAAAATAACAACTATACTCATCATCGTTATCAAAAGCAATTTATTAAGCTTTTTAGTAGGTTTATTCATGCTCAGTGCTCCCTTCAGCTTCGTTGTATGATTATTCTTAAACAATACTTACCCCGCAGGAAATAATTGAATCAACAAAAAAAGACCGGAATCGGTCTCTTTTCTTTGAAATCGCCTATGAAAACGATATAGAGTCAATAAAATGATCCTTTGCGCATCTCAGTAAAATGAAATAATCCAGATCGATGATTCGATTCTCTTACCTTGTCGATCATTTCGCACAAGCTTACCATCGTATCCGTATCTCTTGTTGATGAAGCGATCTGATACAGCGTATTAAAGCTTCCTAAAGCATTCTCTTTATTAACTGCCCCGCTCTTCAAATTACTTAACACTCGTTCGCTCTCACTGTTAATGAACCAAACTATCCGCTTTCTGAAATTCGAATTAGTCATGAGCAACCCTCCGCTGTCAATAAAATAGCACCTGTTTAGTATAGCTTCATGAATAATAAAACGTTGTCGAAGTAAGAAGTCGAAAAAAAATATTTCACAACAAAAATCCCGCTCCTTCACGGTTAGTGAGAAGAGCAGGAATATTGTCATGCTACTATAAGCATATATTCGTTCTAAATGATGTATGGATTCGCTCCTTCAAACAAAAATAATTATATAAATTTATAGCTAACAAAAGCGAGCTCGCGGCTATCCGGCGACCAAGAGTTCACATTGATTGTGCCCTGACCGCCAAATAATTCAGCAATGACAGCATGTGGTCCGCCTTTGCTTGGCATTAGACGAATTTCAACATCTTTATTGGCAGGATGATCGTTCGGCTCAACATCACCCTTGCGGTAAGTAATATAAGCAACGGATTCACCATCGGGAGACACATGTGGAAACCAATTATTGCTCTCATCAAATGTCATTTGAGTCTGCTCGCTTCCATCAACGTTCATGCGCCATACTTGCATCAAGCCAGTTCTTGTCGAATTGAACCAAATATGTAGGCCGTCCGGCGAATATTCCGGTCCATCATCCAGACCAGACGTATCGGTCAGCTGTGCTTCAATCCCGCCGTGAGCCGGTATCGTATAAATGTTGTACTGACCATTCCTTTCTGCACAGTAAGCGAGCGAGGCGCCGTCAGGAGACCAGCCGTGCAAATAGCTTGGCGCTAACGGTGTAATTAGGGCAGGCAAACCTTCAGATAATGAAAATATATAAATTCGTGATTTTCCATCCTCCTGCGTGTGATGGCTTACCGCTAATTGCGTATTGTCAGGTGATAAAACATGATCATTGTTGCAATGATTGGCATACCCCGACTCGATCAGCTTGCTTTCCCCAGTTGCTAGCTCAAAGGTGTAGAGCAAACCTCCGCTGTTATAAATAAGATGGTTGCCGTCTTTGGTCCAGTTTGGCGCTTCAATTAAATGATTAAATTCAGCCAAAACTTTGCGTTCGCCAGTTTTCACATCGATCTTTTCAAGCATGCTGACTAATGTGCGCTCTTCATTATTTCGGGATTCTTGTGCAGCTTCCATCTCATATCTACCGCCTTATATAAGTATAATTTCTAAAATCTGCATTCACTTGTATCACGGCACCTCATTCGTGAACACGTGTTTATACATATTAAAAAATAAATCCTATTTCTTAAATAGGACTTAATTCTATGTTGTTTTGATCATTATGAACACGCGTTAACAGGTACATCATACACAAAACGTGAAATCGCTGTCAATCCTTTTTACTCTCAAACGCCTTATTTCATTACATCATCTTTCACTTGTGTCTTCTTATATTCCAAATAACGCATAATGGCCACAAGCAAATTCAAAACACCCATTGCCATCATACTGTATATCGGCCATAAGTCTTGGAAAGTAGGCATATGAACGCCGTTGCCAACAGGTCCGGTTTTGGGCTGACTCGCATCCCATAGCGCGTACCAAAGTAAACCGACTGACATTACGATTATAAGAACACATGTGACAATGTAAATGACATGCCTAGTCATACCGTCATTTTCTCGCCTGGTTTCAGAACTTTTCCGTTAATCCCTCTGTCTTGCAGCTGCTGCACGAAGCTTTCAGCCTCTTGGCGAATGACAGGAAAAGTATTGTAATGAACAGGTACAACCAGCTTCGCGTTATACCATATTGCTGCTTGCAGCGCATCATCTATCCCCATCGTATAATGATCGCCAATCGGAATAAAAGCGATATCGATCGAATGACGGTCACCAATCATTTTCATATCGCCAAATAATGMGGTATCACCTGTATGAAGAACATTTAGTTGTTCCATATTTACAATGTAACCGGCAGGCATGCCACCGTACAAAATGGTTTTGTCCTCTTCGACAACGATCCCTGAGGAATGGAACGCTTGTACCATTTTAGCTTTGGCAAATCCCAAATCTAACGTTCCGCCAATGTTCATGCCGATCGTTTTTACACCCTTCCATGACATATAAGCCGCGAGCTCCGGGTTCGCCACAACAGGAGCATCATTGTTTAATGCAATCTGATCCGCATCTAAAATATGGTCCATATGAGCATGAGTGAGGAGTACGGCATCCGTCTTTATCTCCTCCGCTTTCGTAGTGGCAAGCGGATTGCCTCTCAGAAAGGGATCGATAATAAGCGATTTATCCCCCGCGATCAATTGAATACAAGAGTGTCCATGATAAATAATATCCATAAAAACATCATCCTCCTTCGTTTTAGTTGAAAGCTTGGGCTTGCTTTACGTCTCATTATATCGTTATTCTTTTACGCGTGCGATCACTCGTGCTATGGATGAGTCCGCTTGAATAAGGAGCGGCAGTGCTATAATTTCAAAGGCTTGAATGCCAATCAGCCGCTTCACATTCGCTAAATTTTCTATAATAAAAATATTGCTGCCAAACAAGCTTTTATGAATGGAAAAAGGATAGCGGTCAGGCGAAGGTGTATCTAAACCGATCATTTTCACCTTTTTTCGAATAAGCAAATCAACAAAATCGGCGGTCAAAGCCGGATAATCGCTGAAATAATAAGGTTTCCCATAAAAATCGCCGTGCCCAGTATGTAAAATAACGATCTGTCCCTCATGAATACGTGTTTCGTACTCTTCTTTGTAATCGACTACTGCAGCTCCAGTTACATCCAGCAGCACGCCATCTCCAACAAATTGCTCGACTGAGGTTTCTGTCATATATTTCTGAATGTCCAATAAGTGCATCGGGCCGTCGATATGAGTGCCTGCATGCATATTAATCGATAATTGGTGGTTATTGTACCCATCACTTTGAAAATGACTGCTTTGCACCAGAGTCGTCTCTATGTGCCCCGGAAATACCGGCATTCCGTCATGAATCATATGCGTCAAGTCTATGATCATACTGCCACATCCTCCTGCATGAATTGTCTTTATCTTACATAAAAACTATATCATATCAGAGTTGATTACGAAAATGAGCTTTAACGGCAGGGAGAGAAAAAAACCAAAATGGACTTGGCGTAGAATTGATTTGATTTAGATCAAGTAACGAGGAGAGTGAAGCATAAGTTTGAGGTTTATTGTTATTTGGTTAAATTGAAGTTTGCAGGTGTGAAGCTTTAATGCCCAGCGATATTTTCATAACCAATTGTTTCAATTGCTTCTGCTGAAGCACGGCTTCCTTAACAAAAAAAGCTTCATCACGAATCAATGCTGCAAGTGTATCCATCGCTGCTTTGGCTGCAAGGAACTCATCTTCAAGCAAATAATAAGCCGCTTGATAGGCATATGTTTCATGCTGCTTCAGGATGGATGCTTTCCATTGCAGCTCACCATTTCTTATTAATGTCGTATTCACAGCAACTATTCACCCTCCTGAAGTACCTTTTCCACGCGTTGTATGGATAAATTAACTATACACAACACCTCACCATCCACCTAGTACCATGTTTCTGTAGTACTTGACAAACGTGAAGGAAGATTAAAAAAAGGATGGCCCCTTCAAATAAGGAGCCATCCGCTTAAAATCTATTATGCATTAAGCCAAAGGCACCCGCTTAGCTAAGCTTTCAAACTTAATCAAATGCGTGTTTACTTGTGATTGAATGCCTTGTAAATATTTAAGTGTCGCTTTGTTCTGTTTTACCAAAGAAGGGTTTTCGTTGAATGCGACAGCGTAATGCTTCATCACTTTGCCCTTCATGAACTGAATGGTTGAGAAAGTACCATTTTTCCATGCTTCCTTCATCTTCACATTCGTACCGATCACTTGAAGATTCATCGTTGCATCTTTGTAGTTAAAGCTATATGCTGGCTCATCTTTCACATGCAATACGGAATATCCTGCTGTGAATTTGTCATTCGTAAACTGACCGAATTGGATCTTATGAGATTGTACACTGCCATCCGAGCGGATAATCTTCGTATTCAATGAACCATTGCCTGATTTAATATCGTTTTTCCAAGCGCCATCGTATGTAATTTCTGTGCCTTCGCTTGTAGATCTGCTCACAAATTTACCAAGCCCGCTTCGTTTGCCGTCCACCCAATCACCTGAATACGTTTTTGTTTGGTACCAGGACATTGTTCCCTTTCCATGCGGTTTGCCGTTTTTCAATTGTCCGTAATATACGACGTTTTTTGAAATTTCAAGATACTCTTTTTTGACAGCGGCTTCTGCGGTGGTTCCTCCACTTGTTCCTGCAAAAACAACGACTACCAGAAACAAACTTAGCATAAGTGAACACATTTTTTTCATTGAACATCACTACCCCATTCTTTGTTTGTTTAAATTCATTCTATTAGGCTAATACACACCCTATGCGAATTTGAAACATTTCCCAAAAATGATGTTCGGCTAAGCGGATCATTTTCTCTTTTTAATCCCATTTTATTTGATGGATTTCTACTGAGCAGCATCCCTATCCTCAGTTATAATCGCATAAATCGCATGGTCTTCCCAAACGCCATTAATTTTCAAATATTTAGTGGAAAGTCCTTCGTATCTAAAGCCAGCTTTCGTAAGGACTCGAACCGATGGCAAGTTTCTTGGCATGACTCCAGCTTGAATACGATGCAAGCCGATTTGATCAAACGCAAAATGGACACATAATGATACAGCTTCAGTCGCATAACCTTTGCCGTTATGCTCTTGATCAAGGAAGTAACCCAGATACGCATTTTGAAAAGGGCCTCGCGCGATGCCTGATAATTCGATTCTCCCTATAAGCTTATTCGACTCGTTAAGAAACACGCCAAACACAAAACCTTGATCATTAGCCGCAGCTTGCAGGCTTGATTCAATCATTTTTTTCTGTTCATCGACCGTAAAATAATGCTCTGGCCTTATAGGCTCAAATGGCTGAAAAAAATGAAAATTCCTTTGTCTAATTGCAAGCAGCTCTTCGGTATCCTTTATTTCTAATGGAGACAGATATATTTTCTCACCTTTCACAAACCATCACTCCTAAGCTTTTTATTTGTGTATGAAATGCCATTTTCCGCATCAATGCAATACTCATTATACTCATCTTTATAAGCATTGTAATTTTTTCGAAAAATCTGTTTTTAAACTTGCATACATTTACAATTTACAAACCATAATAACCTTACATCCCATGAAGGAGTGATAAAACATGAGCAGAAGAAGTTCGAATACTTTAGTCGTACCGCAAGCAAGACAAGCCATTTCTCAAATGAAAACAGAGGCAGCACAGCAATTAGGTGTACAGTTCTCGCAAGATGGTTATAACGGTAATTTATCGACTCGTGATGCAGGCTCAATCGGTGGATATATTACGAAGAAGCTCGTCCAAATTGCTGAACAACAATTAGGTCAACGCAACTTCTAAACAACAGCCAAAGGCCCTCCGCTTTGTGGAGGGCCTTAACTACGGGGTGGTAAACCATGAATCAACCATTATCCATGAACTTATATGATCAAGTAAACCAATATTTCGAAGAAAGCTCAGACTTCGTCAAAGAGGATTTTCTCATTCATAACAGAAAAATTCAACTTTGCTATTTTGAATCTCTAGTAAACATTAATG
>NZ_JBFTSN010000221.1:0-10651 GCF_056400045.1 Paenibacillus sp. 01L418 | reverse complement strand
TATAGACACTAAAACGTCTGATTTTTATTTATTATTTTAAATTCCACCTTACGATCATCGGTATGAATAAACTTCACAAGCAATGAAATTTTATGATCTGCGTTTATGCTGCTCCAGTAAAATCGAGCCGTTTCATCCATTGAATCAAATAAAGGAACCTCCAGCGGTTCACCTTCAAAAGATCTCAAAATACCATTTTCTTCACCTTTATAAGTGTGAATGCAATGACCTATCCCTTTTGTAAAAGAGTCGTAATGAAAGAAATGACGGATGCAAAATGACGGATCGTTTTGCCTTGTTTTCAAAATGGACAAGCTGTACACAGCTGATTCAGTATCAATAATACCGGAAATACGCGGTGTATAATGGGGAGCATCCGGTTCAAACTTTCTGCTTTTTAATGCATCTTCAAACGTTTCTTTTTTGCCATAAGCTTCATAGATGGTTTCCGTCTGATCTCCATTGGAAATGATGTCCATCCCATTAATACTCTTTATCGGATTATAAATAATCAATGAAGGGTCTTCCATTTTTGCCGCATCATATGCTCTATTTTTTACAAACTGCTCCTTACGCTCAAAGATTCGGTTGCGACTGTTCACGCTTCTGCCCATTATCCAATACACTTGAGCAAAATGTTTTCCTGACGGGCTCATCCCCATGATTATCGTTCTACCAGGATACGGATTATTAAATAACTGATCTTCATAGGACTGCAACATACTCACCTCAACCTTTTTATTTTATCTGAAAATAAAAAAAGCATTTGATCATTGATCAAATACTTTGCCCAGGCGTACGACATATGAAATAGGTGCTCCCTCGTGGTCATCCACGTTTACGCCAGTTGCACCTACCTAAAATTTACATTTATTATAGTTCGATATCGCCAATGAAATCAAGCTCATTTACAGACGAACTATGAAAGTTAACGCGTATATTTTCTAACGAACTGTATCGTGCATATTATGCAGAAAACAAAGCGCTGCTGGATTCGCAAGCTGGTATTTTGATTGTTGAGCAATGGAAAAAGGGCTGTTCCAAAAGTAGAAAAATCTACTTTCAGGACAGCCCTTCTCTTATTTATACCTTATTTCACTTCAATTGATTTAACTGCGCCATTGTCGCCTTTTACTTGTACATATTGACCAACCTTCAGCTGCGAGGAGTCACCTGTGATGACTACACTTGGGTCAATGCTGAATGTAGTGACAACTGCCTGTGAGTTTTCATATCGAGTAATGAGAGAAACCGTCGTCAATTTCGCCTGATTGTTGAACGTTAATGTATTAATAATTCCGTTCTCCGAGAAAGCTGTACTAACAGGAGCCGACTTCGTTACTTCAATAAATACGATACGATTGAGATACGTACGAACGAGTATCTCATCCCCTGCTCGGAGTGAGCTCACTGGCGATTTTTTATCATCTCGGAAAATAAACACATTCGAGTCTAATGCTAGTGAAACCTCCGTGTTATCTCCTTTAACAACCGTCAACTTGCCATCAGCAGGAGCTGCTTTTAGCTTGCCAGTAATGGCTTGTGCATCATGATTAGGCATTTCCGTATCTGTACGATCGAGAAGCGCTGCCAGCTCTGCACGGGTTACTGGTTGATTTGGACGGAACGTTTTTCCATTCTTATCATTGTAGCCGGTAATAATGCCTTTCTTCAAAGCAAGAGCAACATAACCTACAGATCCAGCAGGGATCTCTTTTGCATCCTTAAAGTCAAGCTTCGTATTATTGAGCGCCTTCGCTTCGTCTTCCAGTTTAAGCGCTTTTACGAGAAGAATCGTAGACCATAGTCTTGTTGCGTTTGCTTCCGGTTTCACTTCCGATTCAGTCTCAGAGAATAGATCGTTCTCCAGCGCTACTGCAACGTAACCAACAGCCCATGGGTATTTTTTTGCGATTTTATCCCCGTCATTAAATTGCAAATCCGTTTTCATTTTATCAGCTGATTCCGCTTGTGAGCGAAGACCCATCAATCTGACAGCAGCAGTCAACGTTTCAATACGGTTGATTTTTTGATTAGGCTTAAATGTACCATCCTCGTAGCCAGTAAATACGCCCTTCGACGCTAACCGCATAATGTATTCCATAGCCCACTTCAGATCGTCTTCATCTTGGAACTGCCATGTTACTTTATGTTTATCGTCCTTGTCATACTTGTCATCCTTGTCCTCATGACGGCCTTTATCATCATTACGATCGCCATCATGCCCTTTGCCTTTACCGCCATCTGCAAAAGCTGACGTCGCACCGCCTGCAAGCATTAGCAGCGCAAGCGAAGAWATTGCTGTCTTTTTCCACATGGTTTGTTTCATCAAGAAAGCCACACTCCTTTTTCGATTGCGGGTTTTGCCGCATTTTTTACCTTCGCCCATACGTTTCGGGAGAGGCAGATCGATTTAAGAGGGTGGCTTTCAAAATAAATTTTTATGATTGTTCCTTATCGGCCTCGCGTTTAGCTTTAAGCCACTTAGGAGCACCTTTGTTTTTACCTTCGCGCTTTCGCTCCACTTTCTTAGGAGCAGGCTTCGCTGCTGGCTTTGGTTTCGGCGGAGCAGCTACTGCTTTCGTCTCTACAAGCTTCGTTTGTTTCGGAGCAGCAGCTGCACTTTTGTTCTCTACAGCTCGCTTCGTTTGCAACGCTTCTGAGCGATCTGCAAGCTTCGCTTCATGACGAGCCGCAAACGGTTTTGTTGCTTCTCGCAGCTCTTCCTCGCTAAGAAGCTTTCCTCTGAACATTGTCCGTTCTGTCAATTCGATGCCCAGCTGCTTGCGGAATTTCTCCATAATAAACAGCTCCTGCGGCGTAACAATGGAAACGACTGTACCAGGACGTCCCATACGGCCCGTTCGTCCTGCACGATGCACGTAATGATCCGCATCCGATGCAGGATCAAGCTGAATGACGAGCGGCAGACCTTCAATATCAAGGCCTCTAGCCGCAACATCCGTAGCTAGCAGCAGTTGGCAGCGACCCTCGCGAAAACGAGTCAATGTTGCTGCACGGCGCTGTTTATCCGCATCCCCATACAAAGCCTCAACAGTAAAGCCTTCATAGCTTAGCTTCGATTCCCAGTTGGAAATGTTGTCGGTATCATTTAGGAAAAGCAGCGCAGAGGTTGGGTTCAGCAAGCGAACAAGTCTTCTTGCCGTATCGGTTTTATCACGCTTATCGCTAACGATAAAATAATTATCGATCGTTTGTGATACGGTATGCTCCGGCGTAACCTGAATACGTTCCGGGTTTTTCATCCAGCGTCCTTCAAAACGAGCCATTTGATCCGGATATGTCGCGGAGAAAAAAGCAATTTGGTGCTCTTTACCGACACTATGCAAAATGATCTCGACCTCTTTTGTCGAGCCGAGCTGAAATACTTGATCCGCTTCATCAACTACAACATTTTTCACATCATTCAGCTTGAGCTTGCGCAGCTTAAGCAATTCGTGAATTCGCCCTGGTGTACCAATAACCAGCTGCGGGCGCAGCTTCAATTTCTCCACCTGCCGCTTTAATGCTGCTCCGCCAATCAATTGCTGAACGCGAATGTTCAGCGGCTCCGCGTACACTTCTGCTACACGAACAATTTGCATCGCGAGCTCCTGTGTTGGAGCCAAAATAATCGCTTGAATCGCGCTTGAATGCGAATTCAGCTTCTGAAGAAGCGGCAACAAATACGCAAGCGTTTTACCTGTACCCGTCTGYGACCTCGCTGAAACGTCGCTTCCTCCAAGCAATATCGGAATCGTATTTGCCTGTACATCCGTTGGTTCAATAATTCCATTTGCTGTGAGCTTATCCGACAGCAGTTCATTAATTCCTATTTCATACCATGTGTGCTTACTCATTTTTAATCCTCTCTCATTTAAACCTTTATTTTCGATTTAACATACCGCCGAATAGCCGATCAATGGTTCGCGGCAGCAATTGGTACAGTTTAATACCAAAAGCTGCGGTTTTCGGCAGGTCAAGCTCGGCTTTTCTCCGCTCGATTAAACGAATGATTTTTTTGACTACATATTCTGGCTTCATCATAAACCAATTAACATTTTTAACGTAAGAGCCGGAAGGATCAGCCAGCGAGAAAAAAGGCGTATCAATTGGACCTGGATTAACCGCAGATACCTGAATTCCCTGCTCCCGAAGCTCCATGCGAAGCGCATTAGTAAAGCCAAGCACAGCATGCTTTGTGGCTGTGTAGCTGGTTGATTTGGCAGTGCCTATTTTGCCTGCTAAAGATGCTATGTTTACAATATGTCCGCTTCCTTGCTTCACCATATGAGGAACAACTGCCTTCGTGCAGCGTACGATGCCTAGGTAGTTCGTGTCCATCATTTGCTCAAAGCTTTCCACATTCATGCTCATAAAATTCTCGAATTTGCCGTAGCCAGCGTTGTTCAGCAATACATCTATTTTACCATATTCCGCAATGACAGCTTCTACTGTTCGCTTCACCTGTTCATTATCGGTCACGTCCATCTGATAGAACGAGCTTTTCCCCTTTATTGCAGCGGAAATCTCCTTTAGCTTCGAGATGTTGCGTCCAGTCAAAACTGGGATCGCCCCCCGCTCAGCCAGCATTTTAGCCATTAACGCTCCGATTCCGCTTGATGCACCGGAGATGAAAATCACTTTGCCTCTTAACATCCATCATCACCCATTTACAATTTTACTTGATTGGTATTGCAGACGCAAAAAAAGCTCCCTAAGGAGCCATTTCTATGCTAAGATGCGATTAAAACTTGGATGTCGAGTTCTCCAATGCCTTCCATTATCAGTGGAATCGTCAACGCTTTTTGTGCGGTGAAGCCAGCTGACTGAGCAGACTGGATAACCTTCGGCGGTGTAATATCTACTCTCACCCCTTGATTAAACAGCATCGTACTCGCATTTCCGCTAATCATATTGCCAAGCTCAGAAATAGCACTCTTCACGATTTCGTCGATTTCAGAAATTACGTATCCGCCCATCATCGCAGAAACCATTTTCATAGCTACCTCTTCGCTAAGCCCGAATACAATGTCACCGTTCATCTGTCCGTTGAGCCCAATTTGAATCCAAATATAGTTCTCTACAAACTTGATATCCTTGAGACCTAGTTCTCCAGTCGCTGGACGTATTTGAACGACTTGCTCAATCACGATTTTTGCAGATTCAAGAAACGGGTTAATGTACTCTGCCTTCATAATGAAGATACGCTCCTTTTCGACAAAATTCGCGCTTTGTCTTGTTTAATTTATATTATACTTAATTCACTAGGACAAGTATACTATAAATAAAATATATGTATCTTTAGAACTATATTTTAAAACGAAATCTGTAGAATATTGATAGGAATGGAGGTCCTCTTCTATGCCTAACGTATGGGCTCACTTCATTTTTGGACAACTTGTATTCGAGCGGCTTGGCGAATGCGCACTAATTGAATCAGATGAGAAAAAAAATATATTTAACATGGGATGCCAAGGACCTGACTTTTTGTTCTATCATCGTTTTTTCCCTTGGCAGCGCAGCCTAGCCTTAAATCGTTTAGGAACGGAAATGCATAATCGCAATTGCGGACCGGTACTTGTCGAAATGCTGGATAGTGTCGTCGGCAGACCCGCCTGCCCTAAACGTCCTGATTCTTCTATCYTATACACACTAGGATTCGTATTGCATCACATACTTGATCGTAATCTTCATCCTTATGTATTTAGCAAATCAGGCTTTCGCAAATGGGATCATCAACGTTTTGAAATTATGATGGATACGATAATAGCGCGTGAGCTTTGGGGTATTGAAACGTGGAAAACTCCAGTCTGGAAGCATATCGATACGAAGGGAGCATTTCCTGCACCCATAGTGGACGCTTTCGAGTCGATTGCTGCCCTTTATTATGAAKAGCTTGCCCCGCTCATTAAACGTGAGGATTGGAACCAAGCGAATCGTGATTTCACTGCCGCGCAGCGTTTATTTCATGATCCGACTGGCATACGAAAAATACTAACATTTGGGCAAATCGAGCCTTTTACTTATAAAAGAGGGGCTATGCCCTTTGACGTATTAAATGTAGAAGAGCAGCCTTGGCTTGATCCTGTGGACGGCGCCACCTATCACAATGAGAGCGTTTGGCAGCTATGGAATCAAGCGTTAGATGATGCTGTTGAGGTTGTAAGCGCTATCCTCATTTGGCTAAGAGCCTATGAGCAGCCGCAGTTTACAAAAGAGGAGCGTTATCATGTACGTCTCCTGCGAGAAGATGCCATCGCCCTTATAGACAATCGTTCCTATGAAACTGGACTTCATTGCGACTTTAATAGTACGATCCGTTTTGCAGACACGGTTTGGACTGACCAAATCGGAATTATGAAGGCTCCTTGAGTAATGAAGGAGCCTTCTCCTGTCTTTCTTTTCCCCCAAAAAAAATTATACAGCCTTGCTTGTCAGGCTTCTTCTAAAACGCAGCCTTATGAGCCTYAAGCGCTCATAAAGGACATCAACAGGCTTATTCAACTGCGAAGCTTCCAAAGTGCCATATACTTGCTGCAATACCGGCTTCAAATATTTATCGCCGACCAGCGAGAGAGCATCCCAGACCAGCTGCTGCTCATCATCTGGCATCTCAACGAGCTCCCGCGTAATCAGTGATTCCATATCGTAACCCTCTTGTTCTAATTGCTCGATTCGATCCATTAATTCGCGCCTTGACAGCTCTAGCTCCACGCCAAGCTGTTCAAGCGATCCACCCTGCTGTACCGCCGTCAAAATATGTTTTTTTGCCTGCTGGCGATCCATCTGAGATTTATATTTTGTTTCCTTTTGTTTATAAAGCCACTGCGTATAGGCGATTGAGTCTAATTTGTCACTTACCCATTGCAGCGGAAACTCGGTATCACGGTTAGCCTCACTTGTAATCTCCAGCACTTCTAATCCATAGGATGCATGCTTGGCGCTTCCCCAACCGGGAATTTGTGCTAATTCATCTGCCGTCTTCGGAACGAAGGCGCTGATCATCCACAACATGCGATTAGTAGCGACAAGATAAGCCGAACGCTTCTCAGCAATCGCTTTCGTACGCCGCCATTCACGAAGCTTCTGAAAAAGTTCTTGATTGGCATGAATCTCTCCGTAGCATTGAAGCATAGTTACGAAGCTGCCAGTTGTAGAACGGCGATCGTCCAGCATGCCATCGATAATAGGCGCGTACCCTTCCCCCATGACCCTTGCAATGCCATGACGGAATGCCACAATCATTTCCTCCCATGACGTTCCTTCAAACCAAGTGATCGGATCTTCGCTCTCCTCATTCAGCTCCACCCACAGCACTGCCCAAATGCCTTGATTCTCACAGATAGATAGCTGCGCGCTATCAATGCGCTGGCCTTCTCCAAGCTTCTCGAACGTGTTCAAAAATACGATTTGCATGTTTCTCATTCCTCCAATAAATAGATGTGGTCGCGAATCGGTTGAAGGCAAGGAAAGCGTCCGAACAATTAGGGAGAATGTCGGAAAACAACAAAAAGCACCTCCTCTGCCTGCGGCAAAGGAGGTGCTTCCTCACGTTTAATGATTCGATTGCTTTCATGCTATCATATTGATTTCTTTATTACAAGCATTTTGTTGTTGCAAAATCATGCTCTCAAACTTCCTTAATAAGACCAAACCTTTAATAATTACAGTACTCTATAAACTTTATAGGGTAGGAACTCTGAACGATACAAGGTAAAGTTTTGGTGAAGTCAATTTCTCAGGCATTTCCATGCAGTAAAAATTTAATATAAGGGGAGTAATACAAGATGTCGACGAAGCTGGGAACGGGTGCTTTTTTCACAGGAAACTACCGAAATTTGTTTAAGCTGTACGGTTACAGCCAAGAAGAAATTGAGAGACGTGTCGAGGATACTTGGGACAACCTGTTTGGCGGTAACGAAGAAACGCGAATCTATTACGAGGCTGGAAGCGATATGGGGTATCTGTTAGACACCGGAAACATCGATGTACGCACCGAAGGCATGTCCTATGGCATGATGATGGCTGTGCAGATGGACCGCAAAGATATCTTTGACCGCATATGGAAATGGACGATGTCTTACATGTATATGAGCGAAGGTGAGAATGCCGGTTATTTCGCTTGGTCATGCAATACCGATGGCACCAAAAGATCATACGGTCCGGCGCCCGACGGCGAGGAATATTTTGCGCTTGCTCTCTTCTTCGCATCACACCGATGGGGCGATGGCTCTGTTCCTTTTAATTACGGAGCGCAAGCTCGGAACCTGCTTCACAGCTGTGTGCATAAGGGTGAAAATAACGACGGTTACCCGATGTGGGAGCCTGCCAATAAATTAATCAAATTCATTCCAAATTGCGACTATTCCGATCCATCCTACCATTTGCCGCACTTTTATGAGCTGTTTGCGCTGTGGGCTAATCCAGAAGACCGCAAGTTCTGGAAAGAAGCTGCAGCTGCGAGCAGAGATTATTTGAAGCTGTCATGCCATCCGGTTACTGGACTAGCACCCGAGTACGCCTATTACGACGGAACACCCAACAACGAGCGCGGATATGGTCATTTTTACAGCGACTCGTACCGTGTGGCCGCCAATATCGGCCTTGACACGGAATGGTTCGGCGTCGATCCATGGCAGTATGATGAGGCGAACCGGATTCAAACATTTTTCTCAGGTATTGATCCGTCTGATTATAGACGTTATACGATAGCTGGCGAACCATTTGAAGAAAAATCACTTCATCCCGTCGGGCTGCTTGCCACAAACGCGATGGCTTCGCTTGCCAGTTTCGAAGGACCRCACGCCAAAGCTTGCGTTGAATTATTTTGGAACACGCCGCTTCGCACAGGCGACCGCCGCTATTACGACAACTGCCTCTATCTGTTTGCCATGCTTGCGCTTAGCGGCAGCTTTAAAATTTATATGCCTACTGTATAGCGTTTTGTCTCATCGTAATTGAAAAAGAACGGCCTCCACTCCTTAATGGAGGGTAGCCGTTCTTTTTTCTCCTTACGGATTCTCAGCTTTAAAGGCTGCTCGCTTCTCTTCCATTACTTCCTTGCCGCCAATTTTCATATAATCCGCTACTTCCTTATCGTAAACCTTGTCAAAATCCGCTGGTTTCGCAGTTAACACTTTAACAAAAATTTCGTCGTCCTTTTCCTTCAGCGTTGTAGCGTACTTGATCTCCGATTGAATCGGTGTCACCACACGAGGTTTAATGATTCCATCCTTCGTTCCAGTCGCGATGCTTTCCACCGTAAAATCTTTGAAATTCGGATCGGACGCATTTGCTGTAATGTTCAGCAGCTCATCGGTTGTACTGACATATTTCCCGTTAAGAATGATACAGTAATCAAAATAGTTATATAAAGTCTGCTTCGCCTGATCGTTATCAAGCGTGATTGGCACGCCATCCTTCATCTCATAAGTTACGCCTTCCGTACCGTTCTGAAGGGCAATAATATTGTCCGTTTCAGCCATCCAATTCAAATATTTAATGGCCGCTTCAGCATTTTTACTTGCTTTTGGTACCATCATGTATATGCCATTTGGCGAATAAATAGGCTTTGGTGTCTTGCCGTCCGCGCTTGTGAACGGGTCGATTAACGCCAGCTTTGCATTCGGATCATTCTTTTGCAGCTCGGCGTAATAGCCCATATAAACCGGCTCATTGGTATTTGTTGTTGCCGAACCAATATACCCGTTCAGCAGGTTCTTCTGAAACTGCTGCGTATCCTTGCCCATATGGAGCGGAAAATCCGGATCCATAAGTCCCTCGTTGTACATTTTATTCAAGAAGCGGTATGCTTCCTTATTGCCCGGAATGAGCCACTCAGCTGATGCATAAAGATCCTCATCTGTGATTTTGTCCCATTCCCAGAACGAATATTGAATCGGATGCATATGGAAATAGTCGATCTGTCCATACGGAATCGCTTTATCACCGGATTTGCCAGGCTTTTTCTCTTTAAAAGCTTTCATCGTCTCATAGAACTGCTCCGTTGTTTTCGGCAGCGGCAATCCGAGCTCATCCAACCAATCCTGACGGATAAAAGTCGAGCTCTGAGGCTGAAGAACGCGCTTAGCTGGAATCGTATACTGCTTGCCATCGAATACACCATAGCTGAGCAGCTCCTCACCCAATACTTCCTTCAACTTTTGTCCATGCGCATCCAGCAGCGGACCAAGATCTGTCAGACCGCCGTTTTTTACGTATTGCTGTACCGTCGGCTGGTCATAAGTAAATACGATGTCAGGAGCCTGATTCGCAGCCATAAGCACGTTCAGCTTGTCTACCTCCTCTGAGCGAGGAACCGTAACAAATTCGACAGTAATATTATTTGGTTCACCAAAATTTTTCTGAATGTATTTTGTCATGTCGTTGTCGGTAATTTTCGGAGCGCCTGCCGGTGTATTGTTTCGGTCAAACAGCTCGATTCGAAGCTTAATTGGATCTCCCTTCGGCTTCTCGGTTGCTTCAGAGCCAGAATTGCTCGGTTTATTGCTTGCAGCATCCTTTTCTTTGACAGGCTCCTTATTTCCGTTTCCGCTGCTGCACGCAGACAACATGGATGTGATCAACAGCACTGCCATAAAGATTATCGTGAATTTACGCCTTGCTCTCCTCAACGCATTCAACTCCC
>NZ_JBFTSN010000220.1:0-13840 GCF_056400045.1 Paenibacillus sp. 01L418 | reverse complement strand
TGGTCTCAGAACGTTTTATGAAGGGTACGTAGATTTTGATCCAAGAGGCATGTCCCCCGAGTTGTTTAACCCGGAGCAATTGGATTGTGAGCAATGGATCCGTACGGCAAAGGAAGCCGGAATGAATTATGCTGTACTTACGGCTAAGCATCATGATGGGTTTTCTAATTGGCCGTCGAAGTATAGCTCGTTCTCTACGAAACAATCGCCATGGAAGGATGGTCAGGGTGATGTTGTTCGGGAGTTTATAGAGGCTTGTCGCAAATATGATGTAAAGCCTGGTTTATATTATTCTCCTTTTGACGGATCTGCAGATTTCTACAACCAGGATGCAAGCGCTTACGATGATTATTTTGTAAATCAAATTACTGAGCTGCTAGGTCAATATGGAGAGATTGATATTTTGTGGTTTGACGGTTGTGGCTCGGAGGATCATGAATATGATTGGAAACGAATCATCGGAGAAATTCGCCGCCTTCAACCGAATATTTTAATTTTTAATATGGGAGATCCTGATTTCCGGTGGGTCGGGAACGAGGATGGCATTGCGCCGATTCCATGCTGGAATGTCGTGGATTCGCTTGAGTTTTCGATCATGACCGAGGAAAAGGAAGCTTTGACGGATAAGCTATGGCTGCCTGCGGAATGTGATGTGCAGATGAGAGCGAATTGGTTTTATAGCGATAGCGACGAGCATACGATCAAATGTCTGGATCAGCTCATGGGCTTATACTATTATTCGGTAGGGCGCGGTGCGAATCTGCTGCTGAATATCGGCCCGGATAGACAAGGCTTGCTGCCTTCGAAAGACGTATGCCGACTGACTGCAATGGGTGCAGAAATACGAAGAAGATTTGACAGCCCCATCGCGACCTTGGAGCAATGTAATCACAACCAGAATGAATGGATTTATGAGCCTGCTCATCCACATCTGATTGATCATATTGTTATTCAAGAGGATTTATCTTCTGGGGAGCATATTCTCAATTTTCAAATCAATATTATGACAGAAAAATCGCATCGAACCATAACGGTATATGAGGGACAAAACATTGGTCATAAGGCGATTGTACGAATTCCGCCTGTTAAAGTTCGAGGCGTCTCTCTAACCGTGACAAAGTCGCAAGGCGAGCCTACTATTAAGGAGCTATCATTTTATTATGTTGGGGAGATTAGGAATGGATAAAGCATTAAAGTTTCGTACAGACGGTACATTCAAAATAGTCCAGTTTTCTGATACCGAGTATATGGATGATGCCGCTGACCTAAATGAGCGAACCGCTGACATGATGCGAACCGTCATGGAGACGGAGCAGCCTGATCTTGTTGTATTTGCAGGTGATGTCATCGGCAGTTTGCGCTGCAGCAATCCAGAGCAGTCATTCCGAGATGTAGTATCCACTATAGAAGCGATGAAAGTCCCATGGGTTGCTATTTTCGGCAATCACGACTCGGAAGCGGGAATTACAAGGGAACAGCTTATGGATATTCAACTGAGCCATAGCTATTGCGCCGCTGAACAGACGGCTGAGCATGTCAGCGGTGTAGGCAATTATGTGTTGAGAATACAGGGTAGTGATGAACGTTTCGCGGCAGCTTTATATTTTTTGGATAGCGGCAGTTACTCTGCCCT
Source organism: Paenibacillus sp. 01L418 (assembly GCF_056400045.1). Lineage (NCBI taxonomy): Bacteria > Bacillati > Bacillota > Bacilli > Caryophanales > Paenibacillaceae > Paenibacillus > Paenibacillus sp. 01L418. The sequence goes on along the minus strand of NZ_JBFTSN010000220.1, from coordinate 12,207 downwards.
TCCTCACGTTCATGGATACGATTGGATTCGCAGAGATCAAATTGACTGGTATGCGGCACAATCGCAGGCATTCACGGATCAAAATGGAGGACAACCTATACCTTCACTAGCTTTTTTCCATATTCCGCTGCCGGAGTATCAAGAGGTATGGGATAAGTCCGAGTGCCATGGCGAAAAGAGAGAAGAGGTTTCTTGCCCTCGTATCAACAGCGGTTTATTTTCCGCAATGGTAGAGATGGGCGATGTTATGGGAACCTTTGCAGGGCATGATCACGGAAATGATTATTCGGGCGAGCATCATGGCATTCGCCTTTGTTATGGACGCTCTTCAAGCTATATTATATGGGATACGGATATTCCAATTGGTGCAAGAGTGATTGAATTGCAACAGGGATCCAGAACGTTTGATACTTGGCTGAGATTAAGTGATGGATCGGCTCAGCAGCGCTCGATAGGGTAATATTTAGAAACCGTCAATAAACGTTAGAATTTGTTATAATGGATAGCAAGCGTTATGTTGGCCTCCACTCACAGCGGTGGAGGTTTTTTCATGCAACGAATCCCTCAATAGGTATCTATAATATAGAACATAAAAATTAGGAGGAAATATGTCCTGGAGCAAATTGAAGCAACAGCTTGAGAGTTTTCTATCTCCTGCTTTACATGGCAGGTTCGAATATCGTGCAACCAGCTATCGTTATTTACCTGACAAAGCAGGTCAATGTTATATTGCGGTAGATAAAAAGAACGTACTCAGTATGAGTGATAGCACTACTTTAATTAGATGGTATCAGACGGAGCTGGAAATTAAGAATGATTCAGCTATCGAAATTCCTATCAACCATGAAGAAATTGAAACGGTGAGAAAAGATACCAATGGGAAAGTTCCAGAGGATCGTCTAAAAGTAATGGCAAGTAGCAGAAAACTATCCGAATATGCTAAGGAAATTTTTTCAGCACAATCATCATTAAGTAAATCAAATTTTGTCGTTGTCGCTAATAAGTTTTTATCCACTTCTATAGAGGAAAGCCTAGAGAGCAATGATATTTTATTGAATATTTTAGCTTTGGTGGACAGACGAGTTGGCAAAAAGCGGCTTTTAAACATGGCCGAGAAGATGAAGCTAAAGCATCCCATTGTGCAGTATTTTTATGAATTACGGCTTAATACGTTATGAGAATAAGTAACTCATTCACCTCTAATCACCGGCGAGCTCTCTATACTGCTTCGGGGTTATCTCCGTTTCCCGCTTAAACAGGCTGCAAAACTGCGCATCTGTCGAGAAGCCGCATTCCATCGCGATAACCGATATTTGCAAGGGGGTATGCCTAAGCATTGCTTTGGCATGCTCGATCCTACGCTGCAAAATATATTGGCTGGGAGATAACTTGATCTTCTCTTTGAATAAATGACGAAACCGATCATAGCTATAACCAGATTGGTCGGCAAGAGCTTGGAAGTCAATTTTCTGCGTATAGTACTCATCGATGAAAGCCTGGGCGAATCGGATAATGTCATGGCGGCTATCTGGTTGCTGGTGAATCCCGTAAACATAACCTTCGATTGTTTGCCATGCCGTTCATCGTGAGGCGTGCAGGGTGCTATTATCGCATAATCACCTGCCTTGAAAAAATGTTCGGCATCCCCGATTCGAGTTGTCCCCTGACCGCAGTCGTAATAAACCAGCTCATAACACTGATGGTGATGCATTGCAATATGCTCATGCTTCGCTCTCGTTTCTTGATAAAAGAAGTCCAATGAGGCTGCCATCCATAGCTCTCCTGTCATCGTAGCCAATTCGTGATATAGAACGACCGTATGATGCTACTACATTATTTAAATTATTTATAAAATGAATTCATTATAGCATGGCTAAAAAGCCAATTCATTATATAAATGGAGGTAGATGATATGGGTCTAGATTTCGAGGCATTGCCCGTAGATGAGTTGGTTCGCAAGTTGGAGGCTCCGGGTAGTAGAGTTAAAATGGTGCTCGATACGGATACCTTTAACGAGATCGACGACCAATTTGCGGTTATTTATGCGCTATTGTCACCAGAAAAAATAGAGCTTCAGGCTCTATATGCAGCACCGTTTCATAATGAGCTCTCTACGGGGCCTGATGACGGGATGGAAAAAAGCTATAAGGAAATCATTCGCATTCTTAAGCTAATGAATCGAGAGGATGTCCCCGTCTATCGCGGCTCCGAAGCTTATTTACCAACTGATAGCTCACCGATTCGCAGCGAGGCAGCGCTGAATTTGGTAGAACGTGCAATGGCAAGCGATAAGAATGATCCATTATATGTAGTCGGTATCGGTGCCATTACGAATATTGCGAGTGCCATTCTAATAGAGCCGCGAATCATTGAGCGCATCGTTGTAGTCTGGCTGGGAGGCCATGCACTGGATTGGCCTGACACTCGTGAGTTTAATCTCGAACAGGATATTCATGCATCGAGAACCGTAATGAACTGCGGAGTGCCTTTGGTCCTTATCCCATGCATGGGAGTCGCTTCAAACCTTCGTACGACACTGTCGGAGGTTAGAGATTATGTGAAGCCTTCCGGCGTTATTGGAGAGTACCTCTATGAGACGTACAAAAACTGCAAGGATGATCATTTCGCCTATTCCAGAGTGATATGGGATATCTCGGTTATTGCATGGCTGATTCAGCCCAAGTGGGTTCCTTCGCGGCTTATTCCAAGCCCAATCATTTCGGATGACTTCCGTTGGAGCACGGACAGCACAAGACATTTGATACGCTGTGCAAGCTATATTGACCGTGACGCGGTATTTCAAGATCTGTTTTCCAAGCTTGCTCTAAGCAAAATGGAGTAACAAGATGACCAAGCCGAGAATAATCGTCGAAGGCTAGCTCAATATGGGTCTTGTAGTGTCCGTATCTCACATTTGCTTACTAGGTTATAGAGAAGGGCCCCTGTTATTCCGAGCGGAATGATAGGGGCTCTTTTGATAGATCTTACTTTAAAAAGGGAATGTTGACGATATTTGAGGGTCGGGTGCAGACCTTGGTTCCTTGAGCGTTTCGAAATATTAGTTAATATGTGGGGGCAAATCTATAATTTGTTAAGTTGTAATGTATGCGCTTACTTTCTATAATTTAGTTATTCAAGACATGAATTGTCTTGTATTGAAAGAAAAATTCCTTTAGATAGGAGGGACAGATTTCACGTTATTTGAAACAGGACAAGTTTCGCACTGTACTGCAAGGAAAAACAACCGACAAACAATGAAAGGAGAGAGATTTATAAAAGGTAATATTCAAGTAGTGTGTAGGCAAGCAGTAACAAACACTAAATTTTAGGAGGTAATAATATATGTTTAAGTTTAAAAAGAAAGTGTTTACGCTAGTTATTGCAGCTTCAATGAGTATTTCCAGCTTATTTGCAGTATCCGCAAGTGCAGCGACAGACTACTGGCAAAATTGGACCGATGGTGGCGGAACAGTAAATGCTACTAATGGATCTGGTGGGAATTACAGTGTCAGCTGGGCAAACACCGGAAATTTTGTGGTTGGTAAAGGCTGGAATACTGGATCGCCATCTAGAACAATAAACTATAATGCCGGCGTCTGGGCGCCGTCCGGCAACGGGTATTTGACTCTTTATGGATGGACAAGAAACTCACTCATTGAATATTACGTCGTTGATAGCTGGGGCACTTATAGACCTACAGGAACATTTAAAGGCACAGTGTCCAGTGATGGAGGAACATACGATATTTATACGACGCAACGAGTCAATGCACCTTCCATCGACGGCACAAAAACGTTCACCCAGTTCTGGAGTGTCCGCCAGTCTAAGAGAGCGACAGGCAGCAATGTCGCTATCACTTTTGGCAACCACGTAAGTGCATGGCAGAGTAAAGGAATGAACCTGGGAAGCAGCTGGTCCTACCAGGTGTTAGCGACAGAAGGATATCAAAGCAGTGGCAGCTCCAACGTAACCGTTTGGTAACAGTTCATCTTCAATTAGGGCGATGAATTGGCGCACGATGAATCTAGTGTGTTGAGAATGTGTGTAATCTTTTGATAATGTTAAGGTCGCTCGGTCTCACAGCCTGCGGCCCTATCTATTTCAAAAAATGATAGAACCTACATGCTACTTGACTATTATCTTTTAGAATCCATCCAGTTGGATCCTTCAGTATGGACGCATTGAGGGCCGTTTTTAACGGTCCTCGGTGCTGCCAGAGGAGAATTGTAGGCTGTCACGGACTATAATTTTCCTAAACGTTTAAAGGAGATATAACAATGAGAAAACTAATCGTTTTTCTTATCATAGCAATAATGGTTGTTGTCAGCGCTTGTTCGCAAGAAAAGCCTGATAAAACTTCGAATAAAATACCTGATGACTTTGTCTTAGTCAAGGGCGGACCGTTTATGAACAAGAAGTCCAACTACTATGGTGAAAAAGTAGCATTATCGAATTTTTATATAGGCAAATATGAGGTAACTCAAAAAGAGTGGATTGAGATTATGGGGAGCAATCCCTCAGAATTTAAAGGCGATAATTTGCCGGTAGAAATGGTGAGTTGGTATGACGTTGTGGAGTATTGTAATAAAAGGAGTATCAAAGAGGGATTAACAACGTATTACTCAATAGACAAGAATAATAAAGATCCGAAAAATACAAGTGAAAACGATAATCTAAAATGGACAGTAACGATCAATGCTGGAGCGAATGGTTACCGATTGCCGACAGAAGCAGAGTGGCAATATGCTGCAGGTGGTGGTCAGAAGAGCAAAAGTTACACCTACAGCGGAAGCAATAATGCAGATGATGTAGCATGGTATTGGAAAAACGCTGGAGATAAAATTTTATCAGGAGAATGGAACTGGCCTATAGTAGAGAGCAACCATAACAAAACAAAATCCATCGGTGTCAAGAAACCCAACGAGTTAGGGCTTTACGACATGTCAGGTAATGTAAGGGAATGGTGCTGGAACGGGTTTGGAGACTCGGAAAGTAATAGTAACTCTACCCGAGTTGTGAAGGGCGGGGGCTGGCTTGGTGATGTTGGCGAGTTATCTTATCTGAGCAATTTTGAGGCAAATGGCATGGGTCCCGATCAAGGTTTTCGTGTGAGCCGTGACGAATAAAGGATAAAACCCCAAGAAGAAGGGTCAAAAAGCGTTAATTGACAATGTTGCGTAACGATGATAACTTAAAAAATATAAAACATATTAAACTCATCGGAATTACAAGCTGGCTGGACAACCGGAAGCATGGATTATTAAATCCATGCTTTTTTTTATGTTCACAAAGGGTAGGTTTGAAATGAACGTATTAGCGATTGAGTCTGGCTTAGAGAGGAGAGTGCAAATCTTGAAATTTGCTTTGTTTAGCCTAATGATGAACATACCGAATGCTGTAAGCGGGGAAACATTGACCACCCACCAGAAATTTGAGAACGTACTTAAACAGGCTGTCCTTGCTGAAGAACTTGGCTTTGATGCTTATGGAATTGGAGAGCGGCATGGAGCACCATTTATCTCATCTTCGCCACCAGTAGTCCTGACCGCAATTGCTGCCAGAACCGTAAAGATTCGTTTGCTAACAACGGTCACCGTTTTAAGCATTCTCGACCCAGTGCGTGTTGCAGAGGACTATGCCACACTGGATCATCTCTCGGGAGGTCGACTCGAGATGATTATTGGCAAAGGAAACGACCCGCGCCACTATCCGCTTTTTGGAATTACCGAAGACGAACAATGGGAATCCCTTGCAGAGCGGTATGCACTCCTGAAGCGCTTGTGGCATGAAGAGAACGTAACCTGGCAGGGGCGCTACCGTTCACCGCTTGATAATGTGACTACACAACCAAGACCCTTTCAACATTCAATTCCGGTCTGGCATGGAAGCGCATCTAGTACGCTGTCGACCGAATTGGCTGCGAAATATGGTGAACCGATTTTTTCCTCCAATACGTTTCACCCACAGGCTAAATATAAAGCATTAATCGATCATTATCGCGAGAGATTGGCCCATTACGGCCATGATCCTCAAAAAGCAATGGTTGGCTCGGGATTTGGAAGCTTATATCTGGCGAACACCACAGAGGAAGCAGTAAAACGATATAGGCCCTATTACGATGCTTTCCATGCAACGGCTGCATCGCAGCACAACAACTCGCCTTTCAAAGACCTCGAGGACAATGTACAAAATGGGCCTGCCTTGATCGGCAGCGCTGATAAAGTGATCGAGAAGATTTTAAACTATCATGAAGCTTACGGGCACCAAGTGGTCAGCATCAGTGTAGATGGCTTGTCAGAAATGGAGCAACGTGAGCAAATTGAACGATTTGCTACCGAGGTTGTACCTGTGCTGCGTCGAGAGGTACCTAGTACAGTATGGAATAGTCCGCAATCATAGAAATCGTGTTTGATGGTGATGAACCAATCGTTGTGATGTCACAATGCTTGGTTCATTTTTTTACCGGAAAATTGAGTTTTAAAGCTCCAGACAATCAGAAGATGTTATACTTTTAAAGCAGCCGTATTGTATTCGTTTTGGCTGCTTTTTATATTGTGCTTCTGATTGTGTACGAAAGCTACCGCGTGGTCCGTCCAGTAAATATAAGTTGGGGATTGCAGCGTTCAACATTCAAACGTAAGGCTATTGTTTTCCAAGTGGAGGATTGTTTATATGGTCAATATTCTTATCGTGGACGATGATCCTAACATTCGCGCCTTGATGCGCCTTTATTTGAAGAATGAAGGATTCAATCTGACCGAGGCGGACAACGGCATCGATGCGCATGCTATCGTCAAAGGTTCGAGAATCGATCTGGTCATCCTCGACATTATGATGCCGCATATGGACGGATGGGATTTGTGCAGAGAAATTCGGAAAAGCGATCCCGACATTCCGCTTCTAATGGTAACGGCCAAGGGCGAATCGGGTCAAAAGATAAAAGGATTCCAGCTCGGGACCGACGATTATATGACGAAGCCGTTTGATCCGGTTGAGCTTGTGATGCGGGTTAAAGCGTTACTGAAGCGATCCCGTATTGCCTCGTCCCAGGTCATACCGTTGGGCGAAATCGTGCTGAATCGGAAAACGTATAAGGTCATGCGGGGAGAAGAGGAATTAGCATTGCCGCTAAAAGAATTCGAGCTGCTGTTCATGCTTGCCGGCCACCCGGGCCAGATTTTTACAAGAGAGCAGCTGATCACTCAGATTTGGGGCATGGATTACGAAGGCGACGACCGAACCGTCGATGTACATATCAAGCGGCTTCGGGAACGCTTTGCCGGGGACGTCCGCCATTTTCGCATTGAAACGGCACGCAGCGTTGGCTATCGTCTGGCGGTGAATCCGGGATGAAATCGTTATACGTTCGCGTCGTGCTGACTTTTCTGGCCGCCATCGTCATCAGCTTGGTCTCATCCCTTCTTCTCGCCCTTGCTCTATTCCAGAATGATCTGAACGCTACGGGTAAAAACGATATGATCGCGGCCGGCGATCGTATAATACGCGTGTACGAGCAAACGAATCCTCCGGATTTGGATGAGTTCATGAATGATATGGCTGAATTGGTTTCCTATACGTTGCAGCTTTACGACGGCAATGGCGGGATGAATTCCTATGTGCCGACCAAGGGCAAGAAGGTCGAAGCGATTAATTCTGAATCGGTTCGCATGGTACTGCGCGGAGAACCGTACCGTTCGCATGGAAAAGATAACGGTACGTTCGTCGGCCTTCCGTTTTCTTCCGATGGAAAACATTATGCTTTAATTTTGCAGAGCTCTTCCAAGAACGAAATTACGATCTTCCGATTATTATTCACTATTCTGTTCCTCATGCTTGCGATCGGAAGCTTGTGCATTCTCATTGCCGGCAGATACCTGGTGAAGCCTCTTCAAGCGATGACGGATGCGACTAAGCGGTTGGCGAAAGGGGACTTTGAGGTTGAGTTGAAAATCAATCGCGGAGACGAGCTTGGAACTCTCTCGCGGAGCATTAACGACATGGCTCGGGAAATCAAGCAATTGGAGCGGATGCGACAGGATTTCGTATCAAACGTGTCCCATGAAATCCAATCTCCGTTAACTTCCATCTCCGGATTCGCGAAGGCGCTGAAAGATGGCAATCTGGTTATTGCGGAGGACGATCGCGTCCAATACTTGGATATAATCGTTACCGAGAGCGACAGATTATCCAGACTCAGCGATAATCTGCTGAAGCTCGCTTCCCTCGAATCGGATCATCATCCGTTCGAGATGGAATCGTATAAACTAGATGAGCAAATTCGACGAGTAATCGTCGCGTGCGAGCCCCAGTGGTCGGCCAAAAGCATTCGTGTCGACATAGAGTCCCCTTCGGGAGCCGGCACCGAAATAACGGCCGACCGGGATCAACTCAATCAAGTTTGGTTGAATTTGCTCGGGAATGCCATCAAGTTCACGCCCCGCGCCGGTCAAGTTCTCATCGCGATCAGCCGGCCTCATCCTCATGAGATTGCCGTTGCGATAAGCGATTCCGGGATCGGCATTGCGCCGGACGATTTAAGCTCTATTTTCGAGCGCTTCTACAAAGCGGACAAGTCGCGGGCCCAAGACAGAAGCGGCAATGGTCTCGGTCTTGCCATCTCCCACAAAATCGTTGCTCTCCATCGCGGAAGCATAGAGGTGAAGAGCACCGTCGGACTGGGCACGACGTTTACCGTGACGCTTCCCGCTGCCTTGCATAACGATTCCGCCATTTGCAAATAAGTTCACGCTCCGTTCATATTTCTCCAATACACTCAGTTCGATTCACATATAACTGATCGGAGGAATTGAAACGATGAGCTTTATTCAAGATGTTATCGATTCATTAAAATGGTTGACTGTCTGGGAAATGATTTTATGTGCGCTAAACTTGTTCGTCTTGCTGAGGTATGCTTGGCCCATTCTCAAAAATAACCGCTGGTTGGATTTTATACCGAGCGCAGGTGTAATCATTGCGGTTATTAGCCTTATGAATGGCGATACCTCTATACTGGCTCTGCTGATTTACTCCTCTACGGCCATCCTATTCTTAAGTACTGCGAGAAGAGTCTTTAAACCGGCCATTAAGCCGATGTCTTCGAAATTTCGCTTTGTCATGGTTATCGTTTGCGTCCTTGGTACCCTTCCTACGCTATTGGCATTAACCGTTGCGGGAGAAGTTCGTTACAATCCGGTGAGCGATTTAAGCCATAAGAGCTATTCCAAAGCTTTTATCTCGATGAACGAAAGGTTGTCCGCCGAATACCCTTTCGGAGACTGGAAAAAAATCGATTGGGAGGCAAAGAAAAAGAAATACGAGCCTCTATTCCTCCAAGCGGAAATCAACCATGATCCGAATCTCTACTATAAAACTTTAAGGGATTACCTCTTTTCTTTCCGCGACGGCCATATTGAAATCGTGAATGAACATCTGTACGACGATAATAACACGTTTGAAAATGAAGTCGGCGGCGGAGTTGGAATTAGCGCGGTTCAATTGGATAACGGCAAAGTATTGGTTAGCTTACTGTTAGCTGACAGCCCGGCTGACAAAAGCGGAATCAAGCTCGGAGCCGAAATCATTTCGTGGGACGGGAAAAACGTTCGGGAAGCATTGGACCAAACGTCCTGGAGCGAGAACCCGTCGGCAACCGAAGGCGATCGGATTCAAAATCAAGGGCGTTACTTGGCAAGAGCTCCAATCGGCAAAGAAATTCAAGTCGAATTTCGGAATCGGGATGATGAAGCGAGCAAGACTGCGACGCTTACAGCCTACGACGATCAATACGAGACCTTGAAGAAAACGAAAATTAAGCTAAAAAAAGAAGATCCTCCCGTAGAAGGCGAGATCCTTCGGGAGGAATACGGGTACGTGAAGATCAGATATTTTCTTCCCGGAACGACACAATCCGATCCCGCGCAAGCGCTGGAAGACCAATTAAAAGAGTTTCAAGAGAAACGCGTAAAGGGAATCATCATCGATTTGCGGGATAATCCGGGCGGAGACGACGATCTTGTTGCCCAAATGGCAGGACATTTTGTGAACGAGAAGAAGATCTATGAATACGTCAGTTACTATAATCCAAATACGGGACGTTTTGAAATCAACCGCGCTGAAACCAGAACCATTCGTCCTTCGCGGATTTACTTTCCAGGGAAAATCGCCGTCCTCATTAATTCGAACACCGCGAGCTCAGGGGAAGGATTGCCTTTGTTCTTAAAAGGAATGCAAAATGTCAAGATTATCGGCTTTGCGTCCACGAACGGTTCGTTCGGAGTCGTGTCCGCTCCTATAGAAATGAAAATGCCGGGAGGATATATCATGCGGTTCCCGGATGGCCGATCTCTTAATCAAGACAAAACGATTCAAGGCGATAGCGATGAACGCGGATTTGGCGGAGCGACTCCCGATTTCACGGTTCCGATGAACGAACAAACGTTTAAGATGAAATATATCGATGGGCAGGACGTGGAATTAAATTATGCATTAGCTTCTTTCAATGGCTAGTCGGCTACCTGAGAGCGAGTTCATCAACGACACATGTGGAGAGCCGTATCTCACTCATAAGGAAGTAGTATTTCAGAGCAGCAAAGTGAGATAATGATAAGATACAAGTTCAATAGAGAGTCAAGTGATTCTACCAATAATAAAAATGAGATGCCAGAATTGTGAAGGAGAAAAACAGATGACCATAATCGACAAATTAGCATCGTCACTTAACCGCAAAGACGAAGGTCCTAACCAGGAGCTGGCGAAATATATTGCCGATCGAGATGATAAAGGAGCTGTAATAGAACTTGTTGATAACTTGCATAACAATGACAAGAACATCCAAAGCGATTGCATTAAAGTTCTATATGAAATTGGAGATCTCAAGCCGTCTTTAATTGCTGAATACAGTAAAGAGTTCGTAACATTACTTGATCATGGAAACAATCGACTTGTTTGGGGGGCTATGACAGCACTAAATGCGATAACTCTTGAAAATCCGGAAGTCATTTATTTATCCCTTGAAAAAATTGTTGATATTACCTACAAAGGTTCGGTAATCACCAAAGATCATGGGGTAAATATTCTAATTAAACTTTGTTCGATCAAACCATATGCGGATCATGCATTCACATTACTCATCGAACAGCTTAAGAAATGTCCGACCAATCAGCTTCCAATGTATGCGGAGAATGCAATATCCATCGTTAACGATAAAAACAAAAGCCTTTTCATAAAGACGCTTTCCTCACGACTGGGTGATATTGAAAAGGACACAAAACGAAAGCGAGTGGAGAAACTGATTAAGAAATTGAGTTGATTCTACCCTTTATGTAAGATGTGACAGTTGATAGAGTTCCGATATATTTATAAAATAATGAGGTTTAATAAAAGGCGAGGATACAAGTTATGCCAAAAAACGATAATATGCTGGCCATTCTATGGATGCTGAATTCTGGCGTGAAAATGACTGCAAAACAAATATCAGAAAAGCTAGAAATAAATATACGAACAGTTTATCGGTATATTGATGCACTATGTGCCAGTGGAGTGCCTATAATATCCGACACAGGTCATAATGGCGGGTATAGCTTGCTGAATAATTTTATCAGAGCACCTCTGCTATTTGATATTGAAGAAAAAAAGGCACTACTTCAAGCTGCTGTTTTTGCAAAAGAAGCCGGATACCCTTTGAGTGAGGCATTAAGCAATGCGACTTCAAAATTGAAAATGTATTCGAATCAGGAGCAGGAAAGAATACTTAGCCGTCATTTAGCCGGATTTGAAGTTATTAACCGCATGGGAGATCCTTCTATTCAGCCGGTATTGGCGGAATTGGAGCAGGCTGTAGCAAACGAATTCTCTGTAGAAATTGATTATCTCACAAGCCATGAAGAACAACCCAAGAATAGGGTGATAGATCCCTATGGAATGGTTTACTGGAACAATAAATGGTATACTGTTGCATTTTGCCACTTAAGGAATGAGATCCGCAGCTTTCGGGCAGATCGGATTCTACAAATCAAGCGTACTCAAATCCTATTTAAGCGTTCCGAAGCTTTTTCGGCTCGAGAATTTTTTATGCAAAATCTGTTACCTGATTTAGTGGGCAAGGACGGATTAATTTCTTTAATTATCCGAGGCAGGTCAGAGGCATTGGATGACTTATGCTTGCATTGGTTTTTGGGGCACCATCTGAAAGAGCGGTCATCAAATCAA
>NZ_JBFTSN010000219.1:0-10690 GCF_056400045.1 Paenibacillus sp. 01L418 | reverse complement strand
AGACTACACCTTCCATATGGTTGGTGATGATGGTTTCAGACTATGGGTTAATGGAGCATTGATCATTGACTTCTGGCAGCAGGCATGGGAAAAACCACAAGTTAGCACCTCCATTTCATTGGAAGCAGGCAAGCATTACGATATTAAAGTTGAATACTTGCAAGGCTGGGGAGGCACTTGGCTTAAGATGGAATGGGAAAGCGCTAGCCAAAGCAGAGAGGTCGTGCCTGAATCAGCACTTTATTTGCCTACAGATCGTGTACTCACGACTAAAAAAGCTGATTTGACCGCAGAAATTCAAAAGGTAGATTACTTAACAGAAAACTTTGCGGACAAAGTAGCAGAAAGCGTAGTAAACAACTTAAGCTCTGCAAAAATAACTGCGGTAGAGCTGCTTGCCACTATTGATGACAAAGAAATTAGTGATTTAGATAAGGTTGGTTTGCTCGATGATGCCATTAAGAGCGTATCGATTGCCCGTTCTGACTTTATGAAAGAGATGGGAGTTACAAGCTCCTCCGTATCTGATAAATTTAACAATCCGCTGTATCAAGGACAGGACCCCTTTGTCACGTACAAAGATGGTTTTTATTACTTTGTTTCTTCAAGCAATTTAGACTCCAACAATAAAGTTTATGTATCCAAGTCTCGTACCCTGTTAGACCAAGGCGAAAAAATTATGGTATTCGATTCCCAAGGAACACAAACTCGGATTTTTGCACCTGAACTCTTCTTCTTTGATGGCAAATGGTATATCTATTATTGTGCTGACTTAAAAGAGTTTGATTACAAGCATATGGCGACGGTTCTGGAATCTGTGACAGACGACCCGCAAGGAGCGTACGTAGATAAAGGCGCCATTTATGCAGGTGAAAACGGCGTTTATAAACAAGCCAATGATTTCACGGTCTTCGACTACAAAGGACAACTGTATGCAGTTTGGGGCACGTTAGGCTCCGGCGAACCTATTGGCCCGGCAATTGCGCCAATGGATAACCCCTATACCATTACAGCAGACCGCTCCTTMCTGCCAGGCGGCGGCGGTGAAGGCCCTCGTGTATTGCAAAAGGATGGGAAAGTATTTATTACCATGTCCGAAGGTGATTATGCATCAAATGGCTATCGTTTATCTTATTTTATGAATACCGATGGCGATTTTTTGAACCCGGATTCTTGGACGCGCACAAATGATATTTTCGTTGCTACAGATGATGTTTCCGGCCCTGCCAGAGCAGGTTTTGTCAAATCGGCAGATGGCAAGGAAGATTGGATGATTTATCATTCGCGCGTATATCAAGATACTGGGCGCAACTGGTGGCGGCAGGTCAATATTCAAAAATTTGGTTGGAATGCAGATGGAACACCTCATTTCGGTATCCCTGTATCGCCATATGAATGGCAGGACTTGCCTTCTGGTGATTTAGGACTCGGAGATATGTATCAAGCTGAAGATGCTATTCTTTATGGTGAGATTACGAAAGACAACAGTCATGCAAATTATCAAGGAACAGGTTATATTAACCTGCCCAAAAAAGCTGGTGCAGAAGCCAGTTTTGTAGTGAATGCAGCTGAAGATGGTGATTACATCGTGGGTGTTAGATACGCTTATGGTGTGCAGGTCGATGGTGAATCTACAAATAATCCTACGACACAGTTGCCCGCAAGAGCAAACATCAATGTATATGTAAATGGCATACAAGTAAAAACGATTGGCCCAGATAAAACGGCGATCAGCTGGGATGAATGGTTTACCGCTTCTGAGCGTTTACGCTTAAAGGCTGGCAAAAATGTGATCAGTTATCGTATTGATAATGGTTCGATTGGCAATGTGAATTTGGACTTTTTGACGATGTATAAAGCCGATGTTCCTAACCTCAATCCCCCTGCTGAAGACGAATTAACGGGGACACTTACAGGTGCTTCACACCTTTCATTAGGCGAAAGCCTCGAAGTAAATTACGGGTTAACGCATGTGTCGACTAAATCAGAGGATGCCATTTATGCTCAGGATCTCACATTTGATTATGATGCCGACAAGCTCGCATTTGTTTCGGCGGAGTCCATAAAGAATGGTCTTATCGTTATTGATTCTAAAACGGACGTTCCCGGACAAATTCGGATTTTGCTTGCAAGTCAAGGTGCAGACCATGCTGTCACCGCCGATGGAGAATTGCTTAAATTAAACTGGAAAGCAATTAAAGAGTCATCAAGTACAAATATCACTCTCTCACAAGCGAAGCTTGCCAATTCAGCAGGCGTGGAGACCACACTTGCTCTTGTCACGCATAATGTTAAAGTCACGAGCACGATTGAGCTGAACAAAGAAGCTTTGAATGCCTTAATTACACAATCAGAGGCAGCCGTTCAAGCAGCTGTAGAAGGCAGTTCGCCAGGACAATACCCTGTTGGTTCCAAAGCCGCTTTGCAAGCAGCGATTCATGCATCCAAAGCAGCAGCCGATAAAGCTGTAAACCAAGCGGAAATTAATCAAGCGGTTACCGCCTTGAATCAAGCACTGCAAGCATTTAAAAACGCAGTCCATGTCCCAACATCAGGAGACACGAATTCAGATGGAAAAGTGACCGTTGGTGATCTTGGTATTGCAGCAGCCAGCTATGGCAAAAATTCAACTAGCCCTGATTGGAATGCGATCAAAAAAGCAGATATCAACCATGATGGCGTCATCGATATTGTTGATCTAGCCTTTATTGCAAAAACGATTGTACAATAAAGTTATCCATTCAATCATCAATTAAAAAAAGCCTCCTGCCAGTAAAATTACTTTACGGATAGGAGGCTTTATTTTTCACGATATTACATAAAATATTGCTTCTTACCCTTCCACCACGTCCGCACCCAATTCGCTCGCAACCTCAATCATCYTAGGGATCACGGCTTCATTCGTTCCGGACACATATATATCTCCCTGATAATGCCTGAACGGGATTGTGATATCGCCATAGCTCCACATAAAAAAATCACCATCAATAGACATCGTAGTTTCCCCTTTTACAGTGAAAACGGATGTATACGAAAAATCAGGTTTGTCAGCAAAATAACTTTTGCACTCTTCCAAAGATATGTTTTGCTCCAAATGGTTCTGCTCTTGCATTGTCCTTGTAATTCTATAGCGTTGACTCATAAAGTTACCTCCACTATTGTTCTTATGCTGATCAGCCAGTTAGTCCAGCATCATTAACCTTACACTCTTGCTTCCAGATATTCAACCAATTCCGCCATAATAACGCTACAATCCATTGCGGAACTGTCTTGGCGTCATACTCATGTGTTTGCGAAAAATCCGATTGAAGAAGCTGACATCTTGAAATCCGGAACTATATGCGACATGTACAACCTTGTTGCGATGATCCTTCAACAATTCGCAAGCATGCCTGACTTGAAGGGAATGCTTGTAGTCCATGAGGCTCATGCCTGTCGCTTTCTTAAATTTTGCCGTGAAGGATGATACGCTCATGCCGCAGGTTTGGGATAGCTGATTCAACGATAACGGCTGTCGATAATTTTGTTCTACGAAATGCAAAATAGAACTCATCCATTCCTCTTTCGGCAGCGGACTATTAGTATTGTTCTCGTTGTTATCCTGATAACGACTTAACAATACCAAACACTCGATCCAATTTGTTTTTATGACGAGCTGATAACCTACCGGCTTTTCATAAAACTCCTTGTGAATTTTTTGGAGAAGAAATTCCAATTGCCCCCGCTGATGCTCGTTCAATGAAATATACGGTACAAAAGAGGCATTTTTCCTTAGAAAAGGAGCGAGATAAAAGAAATTGATGAAGGCGGGTATTTGCAGCAGGACGCCCAATTCCTTCTGAAGCAGTTGCTTCTCAAATAGCAGATTGTATACGATCGTTTCTTCCCCATCGGTATTAAAGTAGCCATGATAGGTTTGYGGCTCTATGACGAATACATCACCGGTTGCTAGCGGATATCGTTGATCGGCCATTTCATGCAGCGCTCCGCCCTTAACCACATACACAAGCTCAACAAAATCATGTGTATGCGCAGGAATGACCTCACCTTTTTTAATTTGATAGCGCTGTATAAAAAAAGGAAACTCTCTGTCCTCGAAAAAAGCATTTCCATTTAGAATAGACAATTCAAGTCCATCCTCCTTAGCAGATCGTCCTACTTTTTTTGTAGATCATCCAAGAATTCGAACGGCTCCCTGTCGTAAAGTAAACCTAAGTACTTTCTATAAAAGGGAGAATGGTTATGTTGAATGATAAGAGGGTTTTGACGGAAAAGCAAATCATTTTTTATCGGGAAAACGGTTTTGTTCAAGTGGATAATGTGCTTTCCGAGGACGAGCTGCAAGAACTGAGGACGTATTTGGAAGAAACAATGAGTGATACTACAGGGCGTTCCATTCAGACGGACCAAGCTGGCGGCTCTTACTTCAAAGTGCTGAATCAGCGTGTAAACACATGGAGAGATCATGGCGGGATGGCCCGGTTCGTGTTAGGCWATCGTTTTGCAGATATGGGCAAGCAGCTTACTGGATTTGAAGGAATCCGTTTATTTCATGATCATGCCCTCTTGAAGATGCCGAATGATTCCAAACCAACGCCTTGGCATCAAGATTGGCCATATTGGCCGATGCAGGAAAGCGGAGCATTCTCTATTTGGATCGCGCTGGATGATGTGGATGAGAACAACGGCTGTATGATGTTTGTTCCAAAATCGCAAAAAATAAAAAATTTAAAAAGCATCGACTTAGTTGCTCCAAATGATATATTTGCCGATGCAGGAGCTCAAGACGTGGATAGAAACACTGCGGTGGTCGTGCGTATGAAAGCCGGAAGCTGTACCTTTCATGACGGGTTGACGTTCCATTATGCGAATGCCAATCATACTGATAAACCGCGGCGCGCGCTTGCTATTATTTTCATGCCGGATGGCACAATATTTAGCGGAAAGCCGCACAGCTGTACGGAAGGATTGGGTCTAGCAGCTGGGGACCGCATACAAGGCGGATTGTTCCCGAAGCTAGCATAAAAGATAAATATCAAACAACTTATCAATAATGTCACGTTAATCACAGTTATCTCAAAAAAAAAAGCCGCATTCAATGCGGCTTTTAACTATTTCACTTCCGTTTTCCGTCCACGAATTTCAGACTTTTCAGCTAATACATTTGAGTTTTGACTTAATACAATGTTGTCCCCATCAAATAGAATGTGGACATGAATAGAGAAAGGCGTTTCGATTAACCTCAAGGTCAACTGAAGCGTGTTTTCCTGCTCCCAGGCAAAGCTGCCAACGAAGCGTTGATATTCTCCCTGAAACAGAGGCGTCGTTCCCTCTACCCAGGCACCTCGACCAAGCTTAATCGTATATTCAATATCCTCCTTGCTCAGAAGGAAGACGGCTTTATTAGCCTCGAAGGATATAGAAATGCTTTTCCAAAGCGGTTCGTTTTGTTCTAGCGTATATTCAATGCCGTCAATGATGGCTTCCAATGGTGAATCCGGCGGCAGCTGCGGCAGCGGTAGCGCTAGCTGCTGCAATTCATCCGCAAGCTTCGAATATGCATCCTGATTTGCAGGAAGTGATGATGATTCCATTGCTGGGAGCAAGTGATCCCAGACCACATCCAGAATACCTTGCAAATCATTTGTACCGCTTGTCATTGCCAGCACCGCATTCTGCTCGGGCATCACGACACAAAATTGACCGAATGCACCGTCACCGCGGTACACTCCGTGCCGACATCGCCAGAACTGGTAGCCATAACCTTGCGCCCAGTCACTCACTCCACCGTCTCCATTGGATATTTGTGCTGACGTCGCTTCATCAACCCAATCTTCCTGTAGCAGACGCTGTTCATTCCACAAGCCTTTCTGCAAATATAGCTGGCCAAACTTAGCAATATCCTCCGTGGTAATGTTTAGCCCCCACCCTCCAACATGGATTCCCCGAGGACAAGATTCCCATGTCGCACCTTCAATGCCAAGCGGTTCAAACAACCGCGGCTGCAAATATTCAAGCAGCGTTTGACCAGTCACCTTCTGCAGTATGGCTGCCAGTATATATGTAGCCCCGCTGTTATAGACAAAATGTGAACCAGGTGCATGCTCTACAGGAGCATCCAGAAACGCCTTGACCCAATTTCCATCTTCACACTGCTGAAGCTTACTTGTTGTGTCCTGATCATGGCCTGTTCCCATCATCAGCAAATGACGGATTTCCATCGCAGCTAAATTAGAATTTATCTCGGCTGGAACATCCTCCGGAAAGAACGATACAACCGCATCGTTTAACGACAATTTCCCTTCTGCAGCAGCGAGACCCATGGCAGTTGAGGTAAAGCTCTTGCTAAGCGAGAACAGCATATGAGGAATATCCGATGCATAAGGCTTCCACCATCCCTCTGCTACTACCTGTCCATGTCTAAGCAGCATAAGGCTATGCAGTTCCAGCTTTTTCTCTTTTACAGTATTTAAAAAGGCAATTACAGCAGCGGAGGGTATTCCTTGTGTTTCCGGCTGACTTCTGGGTAAATGAAGAGTAGTCCGTTCCATCATTTCATTCCTCCTTTATACTACTAACTTACTGCAACTTCAGAGGACTGGCAAGCACTTTTGTTAGCGCTATCATAGATGTCTCGTTGAACCATGTTTTCATAAATAACATACTTACTAGCTGAGTTTATTTACTCACATGCAGCAAAGCGCCGATGGCACCTGAATACTCCCCATTTTCGAGAAATATAGGATTTGCCCCTCTAAGCCTCGTATAGCTTTGTACCACATCTTTAAGAAATTCATTTCGAATAAACGACGAACCGATGAATACGACAGAGGATACGCCGTATTGTCCAGCCGCAAGAACACTAACGGTCGCCACCGTTTCCCCTACCATTCCAATGACAGAAGCTAGCAGTTCTTCTTTTTCCAAATCTGCTTTCGATACCATGGGGTCAACATTCCCGAAGTTGCTGGCTGTTAAATCTCCTGGTATAGGGGGCACTGTCCCCTTATAAATTTGACTTACCTTCAAATCTATACGATCTCGTATACCTTTAGCAGCTAAAGGTACAATGCTGTCATAGTCAGTTATTCCTGTAAGCAGCTGTGATAGCCCCATCATGGTGCCGCCGCCGACCCCGGTACCGCCGACGCGCTGCTGCTCGCTTTTGTCTATACGGTGAATTGAAGTTCCGGTGCCAACATTGGTTAATATGTATGACTCCTCCGTTATTCCACTTGTTGCAAGAAGATGTCGCACACCACTCGATGTTGCTTCAAATTCAACGATTTGTTCAGCTTTTTGACTTAATAACGATCTCAAAAAAGTGGCTTTACCGCCTGTCGTACAGATCTTAATGTTATCTAATCCGTTTATCCAAGATGCCACATGCTCCAAATCAGCAATAGGAAACTTTTCAAATTCGAGCAGATCATTTTTCATATATGCGACTTTGATAAGTGTCCCGCCAGCATCAATTCCAATATTCATCTTGATTTGTCATCTCTTTTCTCCCATTAACATGCTTTGTCCGTACAATCATACACTCGAGCTGAGCATGGCTGGAATATTTATTTCTTTCACACAGGAAGCCCTTGAGAGATTCATCACACATTTAACCAAGGATACAATATCCTGAAGGGGGATCTGTGTCCCATTATAAGCCGATAAAACCTTCTCTATTCCATCTTCATATGGGATCTGAGTTGCAATTTCGCCTGGATTTATACAGGTTACACCTATTCCGTACTTCTTCACATGCTCACGCAAAGAATTGCTTATTCCACGCAATCCGAATTTCGAGGCAACAAATGAAATTTGTGTACTGTCATTATTTTCAAGACCTGATGTAGATCCGATGAAGAAAATTTTTGCGTTGTTTGATTTTTTTAAATTCGGCAGCAGCTTCTGGACACAAGTTATTGCAGAGGTCACGTTTACATTTATAATTTTAACAATTTCGTTAGGATCATCCTTCTCAAAATCATAGTCATCCATAAATCCTTTGCTTTCCCATATCCCAACATTATATATGAATACGTCTATGACGACATCATGTAATCTACTCGCAATTCTATCGCTTGCTTCATTCAACGCTAGATCAGCTTCAATCCAATAGCGATGAACACCATCGTTAAGTCCCAAACCATTCGGACAGCTTCTGGAAACTATCCATACGTTATCTCCCGCTTCCGGTAATCCTTTAACGAATGCCTCACCGAGTCCTTTACTCGCTCCAAAAATAATAAAATTTTTCATATAATCCTCCCATGGTTTTATTTCATTATCACTATTATATTCATATACTTAATATATAATAATGTTTAATTAATGAGAAAATCAAGTCTATAAGAGTAGGCGGGGCGTACTACAATACCATGATCCTTTTCCAGCTCGGCCACCATCTATTAGAAATCAACTAAAAACAAGCAACAGCTCCTTATCATCATTCGATAGGAGCTGTTGCTTGTTTTCAACGTTGTAAACTATATTTATGGAGCTTTTCCCGCTACTCTCCAGCCTCGTTTTTTCAACCATTCCCTGCACAGCAATGTCCACGTTCCGACACTTGCATCGTTCTCGGCTAATCCCATACCATGCGGACCACTCTCGAACATATGCAGTTCGCAAGGAACATGATGCCTATTTAATGCCTGTGCGAAGAGAAGGCTGTTCTCCACCGAAACGGCCTCATCGTCTGCCGTATGCCACAGAAAAACAGGTGGTGTATCCGCCGTTACTTGCAGCTCATTGGATAAGTCACGTCTTTGCTCCTCAGAAGAAAATTCCCCAAGCAAATTGACCATGGAATGATGATGACGGAACTCTCCAAAACTGATAACGGGATAACATAAGATAAGCAAGTCAGGACGACTGCTTTCCCTCTCAATTGGATCAAGATCCCCCATTCGCCCTCTGTCGTAATGTGTTCCAACTGTGGACACAAGATGACCGCCTGCGGAAAAACCTATCACACCTACTCGTTCCGCATCAATATTCCAGTCTTTTGCATGATGACGTACATAACGGATGGCACGCTGAGCGTCAAGCATTGGAACAGGATGCTTGTAAGGCGCGAACCGATACTTCAGCACGAAAGCAGAAATGCCGAGATTGTTTAACCATCGAGCGATAGGCTCGCCTTCATGATCTGCGAGCATGCCATAGGCACCACCCGGGCATACAATGACAGCTGCTGCAGGAACATCACTATCAACCAAATAAGGAGTTAATGTTGGATCTCCCTGCGGTTCTTCGCTAATCAGATGCGGTGCACCTTTTGGCCAAATTACAATCGGAGTTGTCAATGTATACCCTCCAAGCTGTTATGGTTATGTTTTAGCAGCTAGTTTAAATAATTGATCGAATCATATGGGCTGCTGGAGCCTTTGAATCCGCAATAGATCCCGTTTCTTCTCCGGCAGCTTGAGGCACATTCAATAAAACGATAGGAATTAGACCCTTCGTAGGCCGTCCAGCTGAAGTAATCTCGACGATCAGATCATACCGCGGCTCCTTTAATGCATTGGGCGTCAACTCGAAGAAAAGCTCGTTATAGCCGACATTGCAATGATACTGCTCCAGCGGTACGCTAATATTCGGTCCTGGAGACACGGTCCAACCCTCCGGCAAATGCCATTTGACGCTTAACCACTGCTGTATAAACAGCTGGTTGTCCAAGACAAGGCGGAACCGTTTCGGCTGAGCCTCCGATACAAAGGGTTCATTCTGATAATCCAAATAGACCGAAAAGATTTGAAAGTCGTATTGGACCATAAATGGGCTTTGCTTGAACAAATCGGAGGTTTCACGATAAACCCAGCAGTTTACTCTTTTCGGATAATTATATAAATCCTTATCCTCTTTAGTCTCGATTGTATATCCGCGTTCCGCATTTACATAGTCACAATACTCGCTTCCAAGAAAAATCGGTGTCAGCTTTAATATGCGATCCGTAAGTTCCGTCACCGTCTTCGGGATCTTTAAGCCTTGATCTCCCAGATTGATGCATAAGGTTTTGATCTCGTCCCCAATAGGCTCCAGCCATTCCGACGGCACACGCTCAGGCTCGCCAATAATCCCCATAATGGCGCCAAGTGTTGCCGCTGTACAATCGGTATCTTCACCGCAATTATTCGCGATACAAATACTTTTGCCAAAGTCGCCTTCTCCATAAAGCCAGCCGATGATTGTAATTCCAACGTTGCTTGGCGCATCCCAGCCCATATCCCCGACAGGGACTTCATCCGTCAACAGTTCCGGAGTCATCCCGATAATACCGAAGCTGCCAGGAAGTTCTGTCAGCACACGAATTCGAGCTTCCTGCCAGCTCATACCCGAACGATAACATTCTATAACCGTCCGAACCGCTTTTGCAGATCCGCAATCATCTGGAAGGTATGAAAGTCCGATGTCGATTAGCTTATACGTATCGCTCTCTACGAAAGCGGCGCTTTGGATGGCTGCGAAGAACACTTCCGCATACACACCCTCGTGACTGTGATCGACAACTGCATCCTCAAAAGCATATTTCACAGCGATATCCGGATGGCCGGGTGCGAGACATGCCCATATCTCCGAGCGAATAAACGCCCCATTGCTGTCACGGAATTTATTGTTTACATAACCGGATAACGGCGGCACGATCCCCATCCGCATATTGTTTTTCCCTGCACCGTATTCGGCCCAGTTA
>NZ_JBFTSN010000218.1:0-10724 GCF_056400045.1 Paenibacillus sp. 01L418 | reverse complement strand
GCGTGGCATGGGTGCGCTTGAATCGGCGCTCGGCAGCAGCGCAGGCCATCTCCTATCGTTCACGGGAACAGATACAATACCAGCGATATTGTATTTGGAAAACTATTATAATGCGAATATAGAAAAGGAATTGGTGGGTACGTCGATTCCGGCAACCGAGCATAGCGTTATGTGCGCGCACGGGCGTGACGAGATGGCATCGTACCGCTATTTGATCAAAGAGGTATACCCAAATGGCTTCGTCTCGATCGTATCGGATACTTGGGATTTATGGAGTGTGCTTGACGTAGTCATTCGCGGCTTGAAGGATGACATTATGAGCAGGGACGGCAAGGTAGTCATTCGTCCCGACAGCGGAGATCCGGTCAAAATCATTTGCGGCGACCCGGATGGAGAGAGTGAATTCGAACGTAAAGGCGTTATTGAAATACTCTGGGATATTTTTGGCGGCACGGTTACGGAGAAGGGCTATAAGCAGCTAGATAGCCACATCGGGGCGATCTATGGGGATGCGATTACGATTTCGCGCTGCAAGGAAATTTGCGAGAAGCTGGCAGCAAAAGGTTTTGCATCGACGAATATGGTGTATGGGATCGGATCGTTCACTTACCAGTACAATACGCGGGATACATTTGGCTTCGCATTAAAATCGACGTTTACGATTGTGAATGGCGAGGAGCGCAAAATCTATAAGGACCCCAAAACAGATAATGGCGTGAAGAAGTCGCAGACAGGTCTTGTCCTCGTTACGGAGCAGGACGGGGAATTTGCCTATACTGACAATCTTAGCGCAGAGGAATATGAAGCTCGTAAAGCAGAGGATCAGCTCGAAGTAGTGTTTGAGGATGGGAAGCTAGTTCGAGATTTGACGCTGGCTGAGGTGCGCGCGAACTTATTGGCTCATTTATAAGTTATTTATCCGTGAAAATAAGATGCTCCTTCGAGCATCTTATTTTTGGTTTATTATAAATGTGTTGACAGAAGTTGGGTGATCAGATTATTATGATGTAAATCAAATGAAAGGAGGTCGATGACAATGTTCGGACTAAATTTAGAACGTAATCATGCAACTAAATATAGCAAGTCCATTTCATCGGCCTCTACGGGGCCTGTGACTATTTTCTAAAATCTTGTATGCTGCAAGCTGCAACGATTGGGAAATAAAGGCGCAAGATTAAGCCATGGACTTTTTGGGGTCCATGGCTTTTTTGTGTTCATTTGAATTTTGAGGAGATTATCGGATATGAAAGAAACGTATTATCAGCAAGTAAAGCTGCCTTCGGGGCAGGTGCATGTTTATGCAGGACCAGAGCTATTCGCGTCCTTGGATTATAAAGTGTTTGAAATGGCGAACAACAACTTACAAATACCGAATCAAGTATATATGAGCTATACGCCTGATGTGCATGTTGGCGTGGGAACCTGTATCGGTACAACAGCGGTATGGAATACGAGTGATGGCTACGTATCTCCTTCCATCGTAGGCAGTGATATCGGATGCGGGATGCGCGTACAGCTTACAAATCTGCATAAGGATGATTTGAAGGAAGTAAAGCTGCGGCGCAAGCTGGTTAAGGCTATTGAGAAATATATGCCAGTCGAGGAGCATGCAAGAGGTTACTTCTCAGATATTAGACTTGAGAATATCGTGAAGAAGGGCTTGCACGGCTTGCCGAAAAAATATATTCCTGATGCCTACACGCCGCGCAAAGCTACCTCTTTAACCCATGTGGAGAGCAGCCGCTTTGATTTTGACGAAGAGGCGCTGGATAAGTTTCCTGAAGTTGTCTGGCATCGCGCGCATCGCCAGCTCGGCACACTTGGTGGCGGCAATCATTTTGTAGAAATTCAAACGATTGAAATTGCCGAGAAAAACAGAGAAATTGCCGAAGCATGGGGGCTGTTCGACGGCCAAGTGRTCATTATGATTCATTCCGGCTCACGGGCTTGGGGAGGTGCGGTCAGTCAATATTGCAGCACGGACATTGCCAAAATGATGCGTCAGGAAGGCATAGGCACCGCTGATCCTAAGCTGCTATATGCGCCGTTATCCCATCCGCTCGGCCAAACGTATGTCAACCTCATGTACTCGGCCTTGAATTATGCGGTCGTGAATCGCCACCTGATTGCATACGCTGTCCGGGAGGCGGGCAAGGATGTGTTCGGCTCCAAATTCGAGCTGCGCACATTGTATGATCTCATGCATAACTACGCATGGGAGGAAGATCAAGATGAGCAGTCCTATTTCGTTCATCGCAAGGGTGCAACAAGAGCGCTGCCGGCAGGACATCCGGATAACCCTGAGCCGTATCGGAGCACGGGACATCCGGCGCTTATACCAGGATCGATGGGCACTGCCTCGTATATTATGGTCGGAAGCGCTGAAGGGAAAGCGAATCATTATTCCATCTGTCATGGCGCAGGACGAATCAGGTCACGGAACGCAACGAAGCAGCTCGTATCGGTAGAAGAGGTTGCTATTGCAATGCGTGTAGGCACGGATGATGAAATCGTCGTAAACCAGCGCTCTATGGAGTCGCTGGTCGATGAATCACCGCAGGCATACAAGGATGTAGATCAAATCATTGAGAGTGTAGTCAGAGCCGGGCTTGCGCAGGTCGTAGCAAAATGCAAACCGTTAGCTGCTGTCAAAGGAACCTAAATAAAGGAAAAGAAGGGGGACGAGGAGAATGTTTAACCAATATCTAGAAGTACAGTTAGTTAACGTAAATGATGAACAATCCAATTCTTTTAATTTAAGCAAAGAGAATAGCTCCACTCCTCGGACCCGTTGTTTGGTATTTGAAGGGAAGCGTGTACTGACCTCGTGTTAGCTGCATTGCTGACTATTCTTTTTCCTAGACTATGGACGATCTTGTCCATGGTCTTTTTTTTTGCAAGAAGAAGCTGAGTAAAGGAGTGTCTAGAATGACCAACATACATGAAAATATTTTGCTGGAACTGGGTAAAATCGAGCGGGAGGAACAGGTTCGCATCGTTTACGCGTGTGAATCAGGAAGCAGGGCTTGGGGTTTCCCTTCTAAGGACAGCGATTACGACGTGCGATTTATTTACGTCAGGCCGGTGGAATGGTATTTATCGATATTTGACAAAAGAGATGTAATCGAACGGCCTATAAGTGATCTTCTCGATATTAACGGCTGGGATTTGCGCAAAGCGCTTAATCTGTTTCGCAAGTCGAATCCGCCTCTGCTCGAATGGCTGCAATCACCGATTCCATACTTTACGAAATACTCAGTAGCCAAACAAATCCAAAGTGTCTCTCCGTTATCTTTCTCGCCGAAGTCGTGCATGTACCATTATCTCCATATGGCTAAAGGGAACTACCGAGAGTATCTGCAAGGCGAGCAAGTGAAAATAAAAAAGTATTTTTATGTGTTAAGGCCGATTCTTGCTTGCGGCTGGATTGCGAAGTACAACTCGATGCCTCCAAACGAATTTGATCGTTTAGTAGAGGCGCTTATTCCTGAGCAGAGCGAGCTGAGGGCTACGGTTGAACAATTGCTGCGCAGGAAAAAAGCGGGCGACGAGCTCGATTATGAGCCTAGGCTGCAAGTTATTAACTCCTATTTGGAGGAGCGAATGGTTCATTTTGAACAAATCGCACTCGAAATGGGTCAAGGGGGAACTGCGCAGGACAATCAGCTTGATGACTTGTTCCGCAGAGCATTACAAGAGGTTTGGGATTAAATAGTGTTGCTTTTAATTGATAAGTAAGGGGAAGTTAAGGATGGCTATCGTGCAAGTGAAATCGACGAACCCAAGCTTTTCGTTCGTCATTAGAAAAAACCCGGGGTCAGGCATGCTGCTGCGCGCCGTTCGCAAAGGAATGGCCTACGGCTGGTATACCGATGAAGCAACCTTCAACGTTTATTTTAAGGATGCCGACAATGAGGTTTCATACAAGCAGCATAGGCAGGACCAATTTGAGTACCTCAATGTATCGCGATATAATACGCCGCTCTTTGTACTGGGAGCGATTAATGAATTTTTTGCAGCGCCGCTTAAAGCGCAGCATTCGAGTGACACGGAGCAATACGAGCATACCTTCCATATCAATATGATTCATATTGAGCTCTTGCGTTATATTCATTTTTTTGAGAAGCATCTTACCGACTATACATTTGAAGCAGTACATCTGGCGCATAAGAGCTATTCGCTTACCATTAAGACACATAAATCGTTATATGAGCTTATGCATGTCGTTAGTGTGCTTTGTCTCTTCCTTTCGATGTTCAGCGACGAATACATCGATATTTCTGATGATGTGTTGATTAAATATGTGAAGAGTATCCAAATTATCGACGCGCCCTTTTATATACGAAGCTTGTTTGCCCGCAATTTTCTAGCTTCAAGAGACCGGTTCAAGAAATATAAAGAAGAGCTGGAGAAAACAGATCGTTATGCGGTTCAATTGGCCTTCGGCGGGACGGCTCAGCAGCGGAGAAGCTATATCGGAAGTGTGCTTCCGTTCAATAAGGCCATTCTCGATGTTGGCTGCGGAGAAGGCTTCTATGCGATTCCATTTGCATCCAAAATTGAAGACAGCTACTACGCGGTTGATATCCATGAGCCGCTGCTAGAGGTGGTAGAGCGGAAGGCGAAAGCAAAGGAACTGGACAACATCGCTACCTTTCCTTCCATTGAACATTTTCTAGAGGCTTATAACGGCGAGCAGGTGGATGTCATTTTGACCGAGGTTATTGAGCATATGAGTCTAAATGAGGCAGCTGTTCTGATACGGCAAATATGCGAACATGTTGATTTTGATTATTTTGTGCTGACAACACCTAATGCAGAGTTTAATGCTTATTATGAGCTGGAAGACTTCCGGCATGATGACCATAAATGGGAGCTTGGGCGAGCGGAATTTCAAGAGTGGCTGCTCGAAACGATTAAAGATCAATCCGTGGAAAGCCAATATGTCGCAATCGGCGATGGAGTGAACGGTATACAAACGACGCAGGGTGCGATTTTGCGGAAGAGGAGAGAGTAGCGTCAATGGAAATGAGAACGAGAGTCCATACGATTTTTATGCTGATTGGCACGACGGAATGCGGGAAAACAACCTTTGCAAATGAAGTGCTGATGCCGCAGCTGCGATTTAGGGATGACAGCAAGGGCATGAATGCGAACGTGCAATATATTTCATCCGATAGCATTAGACAAGAGCTTCTAGGCTCTGATTATGATAAATATGATCAAATCATGCTTGAAGCGAGCGATCAGGCTTTCCGCCTTTTGTTCGAGAAGCTGCGGCTGGTCACTACTTTCCCCATCAATGCGGAATTTGTTGTCGTGGATACAACAGGTTTGTCGGAGGATTTCCGGGCGAGAGTGAGGGAGGTTGCAAAGGAAAATAACTACAACCTTGAAGTCGTGCTGTTTGATTACAAGAAGCGGGATGATTATTATTCATCGGAGCGTTCGAAGAAACTGATAACGAGCCACATTAATCGTTTGCGCAAGGACGTGCTTGGTTCGCTCTCGAGGGAGAAATATAGCAAAGTTCATAAGGTGCGGGCTAAAGATTTTTATTCCCCTATGGATAAGGTTGCGAATCCGGATTATAAGATTATAATCGAGGATGCTGCTGAGTATTTGGACGTTTTTTTACCGCTGGACCAGAAGACGATTATCGTCGGTGACGTTCACGAATGTGTGGATGAGCTGAAGGCTTTGCTCGTTAGCCATGGGTTTCAACTAGAGGGCAATGTATTGGTTGAGACAGGAAAGGTCAGCGGTACAAAAGTATTGCTCGTTGGAGATTGGATCGATAAGGGAAGCCGCACTAAGGAAATCATTGATTTCCTATATACGAATCAGGATAAGTTTTTGTTTGTGCTTGGCAATCATGAAAACTTCGTCCATAAATATATGCGTGGTGAAATCAAAGGTGTGGAAGAGGAGCTGCTGCATGCCTACTTCGATTCGACTGAGGTGCTGAGAGGCGATGCTGAGCTGCTTCAGAAGTTTAATCATCTCGTATCGCTGTCGAAGCCTTTCTACAGAATGGTAGGAAAATCAGGACCATCCTATTATGTGACTCACGCGCCATGCGAGAACAAATATATTGGCAAGCTGGATGTGAATTCGATCCGTCATCAGCGCAATTTTAGACTCGACCGATCGGCGCCGATTGAAGCACAGCTTGCGTTTCTGAAGCGGGATGCAGCAGGAAACCAGCCGTATCATGTTTTTGGACATGTGGCTGCTAAACAAACATTTCGGATCAGAAATAAAATCCATTTGGATTCAGGCGCAGTTCACGGCAATCTGCTAACCTCGGTTTCTCTGTCGGTGAAGCCGACTTTCAAATCACAGAAATCGGCAATAGCCGGCATGGAAGGCGAGCTTCCTGCTCTCTTCAAAGAGGAACGCAAAGTATCGCTGCAGGAGCTGGATGATGATGAAGCCCGCAGATTGCAGTATTGCTCGCGCAATAAAATTAACTTTATTTCAGGAACCATGTCTCCTGCAGATAAGGATGAAGCGGCGGGTGAGCTGGAATCGCTGAGGAAAGGGCTGAACTATTTTATGGAGCGCGGTGTTAAAGAGGTCGTGCTGCAGCCCAAATATATGGGATCACGCTGCAATGTTTATTTGCATGCAGATATCGAGCAATGTTTTGCAGTGAGCCGCAATGGGTACAAAATAAATAAGGTTGACCTAACCGCTGTTTATGAGCGACTGCTGCAAAGATTCGGAAGCTACATGAAGGAAAACGATATATCGATGCTTCTGCTGGATGGCGAGCTTTTGCCATGGGAGGCGCTGGGAGAAGGTCTCATCGAAAAGCAGTTTAAGCCAATTGAGAAGGGGCTTGAGACAGAGCTTGCATTCCTGAAGGCGAATGGATTCGAGGAAGCGTTCGGAAAGCTTGCGCATGATTTCAAGGAAAGTGGTTTTGAAAAGGATCAGTTTCACCTTAGCAAAGGGGCTATTAATGAGAAATATGGCCTAGCCGTCTACCAAAACTTTAAACATGTTCATTCTATTCTTGAGAAAAACAGGCCAATTGATGAGCATATCAAAGCATATGAAACGTATAAGAGGCAGCTGGAGCTGTATGCCGAGGCTGGGGAGCTTGAATACAAGCCATTTTCGCTGCTCAAAATCGTATACGTAGACGGAAGCGAGCAGCTGCCAGCGTGGAAAACCTCGGAGATGTATCGTTTCCTCTCTGACGATCCATTCATCACGCTTGTTCTGTCTGATGCGGAGAGCTATGAGCTTGCAGAAAAATATTTCTACACGCTTACGGTAGACAATCATATGGAAGGTGTCGTGATTAAGCCGGAGATGCCTCAGCCGTACACGGTTCCCTATATGAAAGTGCGCAATAAGGAATACATGTCTATTATTTACGGTTATGATTATAGATTTCCGCACAAGTACAATAAGCTCATCAAGCAAAAAAATATTACGCAAAAGCTTCGTACATCATTTAACGAGTACCGGCTAGGACAGCATATGCTGGCGATTCCTTTTGCTGAAATTGCTCCAGAAAACGATGGATATCAAGCGGCTGTTGCGAATCTTTTGTTTGAGGTTGCCAAAGAGAAGGAAATAGATCCTAGATTGTAAATCATCAATATACCAAACCTCCCAAAATGGGAGGTTTTTCTACATCATTCGACCTATTATGAAATTGGTTATGGTATATATCGGAATAATATGGAATACTGGTATATGTAAAAAGTCCTAGTAAAAAGCAAAGTTGTCGAAAGACAATGACGCAAAGCCAACAGGCCTAAAGGAAATTTCCAAAGGTGGCTGGGTTGCCAAAAGGATGAGTGATAACATACCTATATCCTCTCCTTAAAAACTTCAGGTTACCGCCTACGTTATGAATAAGAGGGGATATTTAGCAATGAAACAAATGATTAAACGTTTTAATGGCAATGTTAATGTTGGTAGTTTTAATATTGTTCAAAAGTTAGCTAATTTAGGCTACTGGGAGTTTGACCATATTCGCAGAGAAGCATCCTGGTCGAATCAAATGTTCGAAATATATGGTATGAAATCTGATTTCTCGATGACGATTGAACAATTTTTTGAGTTCGTGCATCCCGAAGATCGTGAGCGCGTTAATGAGCAGTTCCACCTTGCAATTGAATCAAAAAAGGAAAGCGTTTCCGAGTACAGAATCGTTCGTCAGGGCGGTGAAGTTAGACATGTGGTGGAAAACATTACGTTCATACGGAATGCCGAAAACGAGATATTGTTGACGATAGGCATGATTCAGGATGTTACGGAAAATAAAAAAATACAGCATCGCCTCACACTAGAAGAGCAGCTTTATAAATCGATATTTGAAAACAATCCTGATGCTGTCTTTTCTTTAGACGCACAAGGGCGTTTTTTGTCATGCAATTCAGTGCTTGAGCAACTTTTTGGATATACGAAAGAGGAAATTATTAATGATAGTTTTCATAAATTTGTAGATGCCGCAGCGCTGGATAAAACGATTCAATATTTTGAGCAAACGGTCAAGACGCTGAATCCTCAAAACTATGATACGACAGGCATTACGAGAACAGGGCAAACGGTCGAATTTAATGTGACCAATATTCCAATCATTATTAATAAAAAGCTTATCGGTGTC
The DNA here is from genome assembly GCF_056400045.1 of Paenibacillus sp. 01L418. Lineage (NCBI taxonomy): Bacteria > Bacillati > Bacillota > Bacilli > Caryophanales > Paenibacillaceae > Paenibacillus > Paenibacillus sp. 01L418. The sequence goes on along the minus strand of NZ_JBFTSN010000218.1, from coordinate 2,095 downwards.
TACGGCATTGCCAAGGATATTACGCAGCAAAAAATGATTGAGCAGTCGTTGACTGAGACCGAATTAAAATACCGCAGTATTGTCGAGCAATCCATTGTCGGTATTTTTGTCGCGCAGAAAAACAACTTCGTTTATTCAAATGATCAGCTCAATAAAATGTTCGGTTATGACTCCTTGATCGGTATGGATATTATACAGACGATTCATCCCTCAGACCGTGAAGCCGTCGTTAATCAGCTAACGAAGTTACAGGAGGGGCAGTCTTTATCTAATTTCTGCCACAGAGCCATTAAACAAGATGGGACGAATATTCATTGCGAAGTGCACTATAATCAAGTGTCAAATATGGGTGAGCAAGCGATCGTTGGCGTAGTCCTTGATATTACGGATCGAAGCAAGGCTGAGGAATTAAATCAATATTTGGCTTACCACGATTATTTAACGGAGATGCCAAATCGCAGAATGTTTGAAGACCAGCTAGATAAGCAGCTAAGGGTAAGCGAGTATTTTAAGCAGAGGCTGGCGATCATGCTGATTGACGTGGATCGTTTCAAATATGTAAATGATACGCTGGGGCATCCGATTGGGGATGAGCTGCTGAAACAAATCGCCTTCCGATTGATGAGCAATTTACGTGATGGCCAAACCGTATTCCGACTTGGCGGAGACGAATTTGCAATTATTATAGCTGATGTAAAGCAGCAAAACGAAATTAAGGATATGGCAGCTACTATTATTAGGCTTATCAATGAGCAATTTTTGATAGAAGGATATGAGCTGAATGTAACTGCAAGTATTGGAATCAGTCAATCGCCTGGCGATGGGAGCTCGGTGGAGCAGTTGATGAAAAATGCGAATGCGGCTCTTTATCATGCGAAGTCCAGAGGCAGCAACCAATCACAGTGCTATTCCGCTTCTTTAAATGTGCAATCATTCAAATTATTTTCACTCAGCAATGATTTGCGTAAAGCGCAGGAAAGAGGAGAGCTGTTCCTTCATTATATGCCTCGCGTACATTCGCAAACGATGGAAATTGTTGGCGTTGAGGCGCTGCTGCGCTGGAATCATCCGGATTGGGGATTGGTTGCTCCGTCTGAATTCATACCGATCGCAGAGGAAACGGGGCTTATTGTATCGATAGGAGAATGGGTGCTTCGCGAAGCCTGTATGCAGCATAAACGGTGGCAGAGCTTAGGCCTGCCTTCGGTTACGCTGTCGGTTAACTTTTCGGTGCAGCAGCTTCTTCAGCAAAATATATTGCATACCATCGATCAGATCATCGAGGAGACAGGAATTTCCCAAGATCGATTGGAAATTGAAATAACGGAAAGCTCCTTTATTAGCAATGAGAATGCGGTGACTGAATTGCTGCTGGAGCTGAAGAAAAGAAAAATCAAAGTATCGCTTGATGATTTTGGAACCGGCTATTCCTCTCTTTATTTATTGAAGCGCTTGGCACTCGATACGATCAAAATTGATCGGTCATTTATCGAGGAGTTGATGACGGATCGTAGAAATAAAAGCATTATTGAATGCATTATTCAATTGGCTGGCGAACTGGGCATGCAGGTGGTGGCCGAAGGTGTTGAAACGAAGGAGCAGTTCAACTATTTACGCGAGCAGCGATGCGATGAAATCCAAGGTTATTATTTCAGTCGTCCAGTAGAGCCGGACAGCATCGTACAACTTTTGAGCCGAAGATCTTGTAAAGAGCCTGCTTTATTTATGCCAAGTAAAGAGGTGCTCGTTAATCGGAGAAAAAGCTTTCGAATCGATTTGAAGCATTGTCTATTGGCAGAGATGACCATTACGATGTTCAAAGGTAGCAGTGTGAAGCTTGGGAGTACAGAGGTGTTTGTTCGAAACATCGGACCAGGCGGGCTCCGGTTTATTGTTGGTGTGAAGTTGCCCGTTAACAGCGATATTCTCTTGATGTTTAAGACGAAAATTCTTAATCAAATGTATGTGCTATTCGGATTTATCGTCTGGTACAATGAACTGGGCAAAGACATTTATGAATATGGTGTGCAATTTCAATTAAAAGAAAAGCAGCAGGATGAGCTCGTCAATACGCTTAATTTCCTAGCCATTAAGC
>NZ_JBFTSN010000217.1:0-10749 GCF_056400045.1 Paenibacillus sp. 01L418 | reverse complement strand
GACTTAGCATGGGCGGAGTATGTATGGAAAGCAAATCTAATGATCGGCTTGTTCAACCTGCTGCCTATTCACCCACTTGACGGAGGAAAGCTGCTGCAGGCGGCATTAAGCTACACGGTTAACTATTATAAAATGCTTATTTGGAGCGCGCGAGTCAGCTTGTTTTTTAGTGTGCTGATGATCATCGTCTCCTTGCTTCCATGGTTAGTGTATAAGGATGGGATTCAACTCAATCTGCTCATTGTCGGCCTATTTCTTGTGATGACGAATTGGACGTACTATCGTAATGTTCCGTATTTGTTTTATCGTTTTCTGATGTACCGGGAAAGGATCACGCTGCAGGCGCTGAGGCTCGGACACATTGCAAGTCCTTTAATCGTAAGCGGCAAGCAGTCAATCATCTCGGTAGCAAGGCTCTTTCAAAGGGAGCGATATCATTTGATATACATGGTGGAGTCGCACAGCAAGGAGGTCAGAGTGCTTCCGGAGCAGAAAATTGTAGAAGGATGTTTGTCCGAAAATAATCCGAATCGTGCAGTGTCGGAACTTTTCAGTTAAAATAGATGAAAAGCGTACGGGCAGGTGATATTCAGGAATGAAGCAAATGTTGATGCACGTTAACGGTGAAATGCTGCAAACCGCTGTACTGGAAAATGGCCGCCTAGTCGAATTTTTTATGGAAAAATCAAAAGCAAGCAGTTTGGTTGGCAATGTTTATAAAGGTCGTGTCGTGAACGTGCTGCCTGGCATGCAGGCGGCTTTCGTAGATGTAGGACTAGCTAAAAATGCATTTTTGTACATTGATGAGCTGCTCCACCCTCATTTGGAAAAACAGCCAGCTGAAAAGCCGCTCATTCAAAATATGGTCAAGCCGAGGCAGGAATTGCTCGTACAAGTTATGAAGGAGCCGCTGGGAGGCAAGGGCGCCCGTGTCACTACACATTTTTCACTGCCTGGCCGGTTTCTTGTTTATATGCCAAATGCCGATTATATTGGCGTTTCCAAAAAAATCAGTTCCGAAAGCGAGCGGTCGAGATTGCGGGCCATCGGCGAGAAGCTGCGTGAGCTGGAGGAAGGCATTATTTTAAGAACGGCGGCTGGAGCTGAAAGCGAGCTGTCTTTGCATGCCGATGTCGCTGGGTTAAGAGAGATTTGGCAAAGCATTTCGGAGCGAAGCGTGGAAGCGACTGCGCCAAGCGAGCTGCATAGAGAGGCAGGTCTCATGCGGAGGGCTGTACGAGACACGCTTACGATGGATATGGATGAAATATGGATAGACAATGMGGAGAGGTTTGAGGAAGCGTCAGCTCTGCTGGAGGAAATGACCCCTCAGCTTCGTGAGCGGTTAAAATGTTTTGAATCAAGGCAAGGCAATTCTTTATTTGATACGTATCGTGTGACGGAGCAGGTAACGAGAGCGTTCGAGCGCAAAATTCAGCTTACCTGCGGGGGGCACCTCATATGGGAAGAGACGGAAGCTCTGACGGTTATTGATGTGAACACAGGCAGATTTATTGGGACATCTGGCCTTGAGGACACTGTGTTCCGCACGAATATGGAAGCAGCAGACGAGATTGCAAGATTGCTCCGAGTTCGAGATGTAGGCGGCATTATTATTATTGATTTTATTGATATGGAGCAGGACAACCATCGCGAGCAGGTTATGCAAAGACTCGTAGAGAAAGCGCGCAATGATCAAACCAAATGTACGATTTTGGGCTGGACAAAGCTCGGATTAATTGAAATGACGCGTAAAAAGGCTCGTGAGAATGCTGTCCATCAACTGATCGAGCGCTGTGAGAGCTGCGGAGCGCACATAAAATGATCAGAGTTGTATAAATAGTTTAAATTTTCTTGTTGGATGAATTGATATAGCTTGCATAGTATGGTACAATCTTTGGGTGTGTGTCTCGTACCTCATTGGAATGGGACGTACAAGTACCGCTCCGATTGGGTAAACAAGCGTTTACGGCGCATGCCGTGAGCCACMTGAATTAGGCGAGTCTTCGAAAATAAGGAGGTGCACCAACAATGTTCGCAATTATCGTAACTGGCGGCAAGCAATACAAAGTTCAGGAAGGCGATGTAATCTACATCGAAAAACTGGATTCTGAAGCAGGCGAAAGCGTAACGTTTGATCGTGTTTTGGCGGTTTCTAAAGGTGACGGTCTTGTAACTGGAACTCCGGTTGTTTCCGGCGCTACAGTAACAGGCAAAGTCGAGAAACAAGGCAAAGGCCAAAAAATCATCGTTTACAAATACAAAGCCAAAAAGAACTATCGTCGTAAGCAAGGTCATCGTCAACCGTTCACAAAAGTAACAATCGAGAAAATCCAAGCGTAAGAGGAATTTCTATGATAACAGTTACCTTTGTACGAAGAGCCGCTGACAGACGTATCGTATCATTTGCGGTCGAAGGACATGCTAAATATGCGAAGCCCGGCAAAGATATCGTTTGTGCGGGTGTATCAGCCATCTCGGTTGGTACCGTTAACGCGATCGAAGCTCTAGCGGGAGAGGAGCTCCCTGCCAAGATGAAGAACGGCTGGCTATCGTCGGATATTCCGACGCTTGCAGACGAGGCTTCAGACGGCCGGATGCAGCTGCTGCTGGAATCGATGGCGGTTATGCTTGACACTATTGCAAAATCATACGGCAAGCATGTCGTTATTCATGAACATCTTAATGCGTAAGCATTCGGTGCAGGTTTGTTTTACAAGCCTCTAGTTCATGCTTACGGTGCAGCTTTGCTCACCAATCCTTTAGAAGGAGGGAATAACTATGTTGAAACTGAATCTTCAGCTCTTCGCTTCGAAGAAAGGTGTAGGTTCCACTAGAAACGGACGTGACTCACAGTCGAAACGCCTTGGCGCTAAACGTGCTGACGGTCAAACCGTATCTGCTGGAAGCATCTTGTTTCGTCAACGCGGAACAAAAATTCACCCAGGAACTAACGTAGGCATCGGGAAAGACGATACGCTTTTTGCATTAGTAGAAGGCGTAGTGAAGTTCGAACGTTGGGGACGCGACCGCAAAAAAGTGAGCGTGTATCCAGCTGTTCTTGCTCCGGTAGCTGCAGCAGTAGAAGCTTAATACAACCTTATATATGCAACAAGCCCCGGCCTGCATCGCTTGGCCGGGTTTTTTTATTCCATGGCTGATGACCGTAGGACGGCTGCGTGATATACTGGATAAGCAAGCAAAAATGCCTAAGGCGTCTTGGACGCTGAAGCAGCTTTGACGGGGAAATATAATATATTCGTTATTATATTTTCGGGAAATACGAAGAAAGTAGGTTTAATCGATGGGACGCTTAACAACGGTGAAATATTACGCGGCGGCAACCATTTTGTTGCCATGCGCCGCTGTACTTATTTGGCCCAATCAAGTGTGGTTAACTGCTGTCTTTCTCGTTTGGCTTATAGCTGTTGCGACTTACTGGATACGAACGGAACGGAAAGAGCACGCAGAGCGGACTGCGCGAACGATTCAATCGTTGCAAAACTCTGCAATACGAACTCTCAATCATCATCGTCATGACTGGATGAACGACCTGCAAGTCGTGTTTGGCTATATTAGGCTCAAAAAGCTGGATAAAGCCGCCGAGTATGTGGAGAAAATAAGTGAACGGATGGCTGTGGAGAGCAGTATATCCAAGCTAGGGGTTCCATCACTGATTAGTTATATTCAATCGTTTCGTACGATATCGAATTCGCTGGAGTTACAAATTGTAATTAAAGGCGACATTCATTTAAACGAAATAACGGCAGATGCCGATCAAATAGCCGAAACGCTCATTCATACGATTAACGCATATCGGTTTGCGGCTAAGCCTGGCTATGGTAATGCTGCTGTTCTTACGCTGGAGCTATCGCTGGATGAGGATGCACTGTATGCAGCCTTCTATTATGATGGCGAACTAATGAATGAACAGCAATGGAAGCAAAAAATACAACAGCAGTTGGAAGGCGCGCCAATGCAGCCGATCAACTTCGAGCAGCCGTATGCAAAGGTGTTGCTGAGGGCGGAAATGCGCGCATGAACGGGGGCACATCATGTTTGTCGATAAAGCGAAGATATTTGTAAAAGGCGGCGACGGAGGCGATGGTATCGTTTCTTTTCGCCGTGAGAAGTATGTAGAGCAGGGCGGTCCTGCAGGTGGCGACGGAGGCCGAGGCGGCGACTTGATCTTTCAAGTTGACGAGGGTTTGCGTACACTGATGGACTTCCGCTATCAGAAGCATTTCAAGGCTGATCGCGGCGAGCGCGGAAAAGTAAAAAGCATGCACGGAGCGGGCGCTGATGATACAATCGTACGGATTCCGCCCGGTACAATAATCGTTGATGATGATACGCAAGAAATTATTGCAGATATGACTCGTCACGGTCAACAAATCGTTATTGCAAAAGGCGGACGCGGCGGACGTGGCAACATTCGCTTCGCTACGCAAAACAATCCAGCTCCTTATATTTCGGAGAATGGTGAAGAAGGACAAGAGCGCTGGGTTGTTCTTGAGCTTAAAGTAATGGCAGATGTAGGCCTTGTTGGTTTCCCAAGCGTAGGCAAATCAACCCTGCTATCTGTCGTTTCTGGCGCTAAGCCGAAAATCGGCGCATATCACTTTACGACCATTACACCGAATCTAGGTGTTGTAGACGTTGGCGATAGCCGCAGCTTCGTAATGGCTGATTTGCCTGGACTTATCGAGGGAGCGCATGAAGGCGTTGGTCTAGGTCATGAGTTTCTTCGTCATGTAGAGCGGACGAGGGTTATCGTTCATGTTATCGATATGTCAGCGTCTGAAGGACGCGATCCTTTTGATGATTGGGTGAAAATCAACGAGGAGCTTGTTCTCTATAATGAGAAGCTAGCAGATCGTCCGCAAATTATTGCTGCAAACAAAATGGACATGCCGGATTCTGAGGAGCAGCTTGAGTTATTCAAGCAAAAGCTCGCAGAAGTTAGCGGTGAACGTCAATATGAAATTTTGCCAATCTCCTCGCTAACGAAAAAAGGCGTACAGGAGCTACTATATAAAGCAGCTGATATTCTTGATACGGTTTCAGAGGAAGTTGAAATCGCGGATGTGAAAGATGTTGCTGAGCGTAAAGTTTATACGTACGAGAAGCGCGAAGAAACGACTTTCACCATCCATAAGGAAGATGAAGTGTTCGTTATTGTTAGTGCTGGCATTAGCAACTACATGAAACGGATGAATTTGACTTCTTATGATGCAGTTATGCGTTTTGCACGCACGATGCGCAAAATGGGTGTCGATGCCGAGCTTCGCAAGATGGGGGCAAAAGACGGCGATATGGTTCAAATCGGCGACTTTGCTTTTGAATTCTTCGAGGGCAGCGACTATAATCCGAATGGCTAGAGCATTCGCACATATTAACAAATGAAGACGGCGAAAGCCGTCTTTTCTTGTTTTGCCTATTGCCCCAAACTGTATATTTCGATATAATGTCCACTATAGGTGAACAATTGTCTTTTTGAGGAGGACGTATAGTGACGAAACGCTATTATGTCGTTCGAGAGGATATTTTACCGGAAGCGATTATGAAGACGATACAAGTGAAGGAGATGCTTGGCCGAGGAGATGCGGCAACCGTACATGAGGCGGTTGAACGTGTTGGACTTAGCCGAAGCGCTTTTTATAAGTATAAAGATGGTGTCTACGCGCTAAATGAGCTGGAACGAGAACGTATTGCGACCATTTCTATGGATTTGGAGCATCGTTCAGGCGTACTCTCCAACGTACTTAGCATGGTGGCGAGCCAGGATGGTAATGTGCTGACGATGAATCAGTCCATTCCGCTCCAAGGTTTCGCTAATGTCGTCATTTCGGTCGATATTTCGCAGCTTTCCGGAGAACTGTCATCGCTGGTTGAAATGCTTCGCAGTCAACCAGGCGTGCGTAAAGCTTCGGTCATCGGACAAGGATAACAGAATTGATAATGGAGGGTATATATGAAGCCGGTTAAAGTTGGTTTATTAGGTCTTGGTACAGTTGGTACAGGTGTAGTTCGAATTGTTGAGGGACATCAGGATGATTTGGCAAGTCAGGTCGGTTCGCCGATCGTAATTGAAAAGGTACTCGTTCAAGACAAAAGCAAATCGCGTAATATTGCAGTGGATGCAAGCAAGCTAACTGAGGATCCTTGGGAAGTCATCCGCCATCCTGAAATTGATGTTATCGTTGAGGTTATGGGCGGAATTGGGCTTACGAAAGAATATATACTAGAAGCGCTGTCCCTTGGCAAACATGTCGTAACGRCAAATAAAGATTTGATGGCAATGCACGGTCCTGAAATATTGGCCAAAGCCAAAGAAAACCGCTGCGATGTTTTGTATGAAGCAAGCGTAGCCGGCGGTATTCCGATTATTCGTACACTTGTCGAAGGTTTCGCCTCCGACCGCATTAATAAAATTATGGGCATTGTGAACGGCACAACGAATTTTATTTTGACAAAGATGAGTCAAGAAGGCGCTTCGTATCTAGATGTGCTTAAAGAAGCGCAGGAGCTTGGTTATGCGGAGTCAGACCCGACATCAGATGTCGAAGGACTTGATGCAGCGCGCAAAATGACAATTCTCGCTACGATCGGATTCCGTGCCAATGTTGCGCTTGAGGATGTATCCGTTCAAGGCATTTCATCGGTATCCAAAGAAGATATTTTGTACGCGAAGCGTCTTGGCTATGAAGTGAAGCTGCTTGGTATCGCAGAGCGCCAGGATGATTTGATCAGCATCAGCGTTCAACCAACGATGGTGAAGCAATCGCATCCTATCGCATCGGTAAACGGCGTGTTTAACGCGGTTTATGTATATGGCGAAGCTGTTGGTGAAACGATGTTCTATGGCGCAGGCGCGGGTGAGCTTCCGACTGCTACGTCGATCGTATCCGATTTGGTGGCCGTTGTGAAAAACCTGAAGCTTGGTGTGAACGGCATGCAAGGAAGCCTTGCTTATAAAGAGAAGAAGCTCAAGACTGACGAGCAGATCTCATCTAAATATTTCATTCTGCTTAAAGTGGCAGATCGTGCCGGCGTTCTTGCACGCATAACGCAAGTATTCGCTGACTTTGAGGTCAGCTTGGAGTCGGTATTGCAGCAGCCGACACCGTCTAATCCGGAAGCTGAGATCATCATCATCACTCATGACGCGAACAAAGCGGCTATCCAGAAGGTGCTTGCTAAGTTTGACTCATTGGATGTCGTTCATAAAGTGAAAAGCGTCTATCGCGTAGAAGGATAAATCTTATGAACAATCGCAGAGTAATCGTAAAAATACCAGCAAGTACAGCAAACCTCGGACCAGGATTTGATACGCTGGGGATGGCTCTTTCGCTATACGCTTGGATTGAAATGAGCATCTCTGAACGAACGGAATTCCAGTTTTACGGCGATCAAATGAATGGATTGCCAAAGGACAAAACGAATTTAATCTATAAGGTTGCGCAGCTTGTGTTCAAAGAAGCAGGCGTATCCGTGCCAGAGCTCTCGATTTCGATGCATAGCGATATTCCGCTCACTCGTGGACTAGGCAGCAGCGCGTCTGCAATCGTAGGCGCTCTGGTTGCTGCGAACGCATTGATTGGCAGTCCGCTCACGGATGATAAGCTGTTTCAAATGGCAACAGCGCTGGAAGGCCATCCGGACAATGTCGGCGCGTCACTATACGGCGGCATTGTCGTCTCGGCTTGGGATGGGGAGCGAGCAGATTATGTTAGAATTGAGCCGCATCACAAGCTGAAGACGCTTGTCGCGATTCCAGCCTTTCAGCTGTCGACGGAGAAGGCGCGTCATGCGCTTCCGTCTACAATCAGTATGGCTGACGCCATATTTAACGTCAGCCGCAGCTCTTTGCTCGTCGCAGCGCTTGCTGGCGGCGAGCTAGGTATGATTCGCCATGCGATGAAGGATCGGCTGCACCAGCCTTACCGTGCAGCCCTGATTCCCGGCATGGCAACTATACTGGAGCGTGCGGTAGAGCACGGCGCGCTTGGTGCTGCGCTAAGCGGAGCAGGGCCGACGCTGATTGCATTTGTTGAGGATACGGAAGCCGGTGCTGCACACAGCTCGGGCGAATCCATGCTTGAAACATTTCTGCTTGATACGCTAAAGCAGGAGGGCATTGAAGCAAATACGCTATGGCTGTCGCCAAGCGCTCAAGGTCCTCAAATTACGATAGAGGATATTTCTTCGCAGCCTGCGATTCCTCTTCCGGATCGAATTAAAGGAGATATGAAGCGATGAAGACGATAGCGGTTTTACCTGCTGGCTCCGTATCGGATGAGGCAGCAAGACATTTATTCCGCGGTGAAGAAATAAACTGGAAGCATCATCGGCTAATATCCGATGTGTTCCTGTCTACTGTCAATGGAATAAGTGATTACAGCATCATTCCGATCGAGAATACGATTGAGGGTTCTGTTAGCCTTCATATGGATTGGCTTGTACATGAGGTTGATATTCCGATTCAAGCGGAGTGGGTTTATCCCTCCATTCAAAATTTGATCGGCCGGCAATCTGAACTGTTAAACGATAATGGCGAAATGGACTACTCACGTATTACTAAAGTGATCAGCCATCCTGTAGCGATCGCACAGTGCTTGCAATTTCTGCGTACACATCTTCCGCATGCGGTTACAGAACATGTCAGCAGTACAGCTGAGGGCGTTAGAATCGTTCAAAACAACCCGAATGCCGGTTTGGCAGCTATTGGCACGATGACAGCTGCTGCGAACGAGAAGCTTGATGTTCTCACAAGTGAGATTACAGATCATGATAATAATTACACTCGGTTTTTGCTGGTCGGATCAGAGCCCTATACCGATCGTAAGTCCGATAATATAAAAACGAGCATATTAATTACATTGCCAGAGGATTACCCGGGAGCGCTCCACCAGGTTCTTTCTGCTTTTGCATGGCGCAAAATCAACTTGACCCGAATTGAATCGCGCCCGACGAAGAAGAAGCTCGGCAATTATTATTTCTTCATCGACATTGATATGGCTCTTGATACCATTCTGCTTCCTTCAGCCATTCAAGAAATTGAAGCAATCGGATGTCAGGTTCGCGTATTAGGAAGCTATCCAAGCTTTACTGAATTCAAGAAATAAGCATAGCTGGTTGCTCTAAAGCGTAGAATGAAACGATACATGAATAGAAAGCCGAGTTCACTCTGATGGGTGAACTCGGCTTTTTACTATTTTTTTTGTGAAAGTGGAGACACCTGCCCATATTCTGCATAGGATGTAAGGATTGATAATAGGCATTAGCAGTGCCTGGTTATTCAGAACGTGACAGGAGGTTAACAACGAGTGAAAATCCATATTGTGAAGAAAGGCGAGTCGTTATACTTTATCGGCCAAAAGTATAATGTATCGCTCGAAGAGCTTTTGAAGCTGAACCCGGGTATTACGAATCCGGACGCCATTGATGTTGGCATGAAGCTGARAATTCCTTCAAGCATCGCGGGCGGCGCAGGAGGTGGAATGGACATCATGCATCAGCATATTGTGAAACAAGGTGATACCCTTTGGAAGCTCTCGAAAGCTTGGGGCGTGCCGCTCGCGGATATGATTAAAGCGAATCCGCAGCTCAAAAATCCGAATGTATTGCTTACTGGTGAAGTTGTGAATATTCCTAAAGTAGGCGAAACCATGACTGAAGGAACTGGTGGCCAAGGTACTGGAGGTACTGGACAACAAGCTGGACAGAGCGTGGCACAAAACACGGGAGGTCATCACGCCCTTCACCCAAGCTCAATCATGCAAGGGGTACAGGGCTGGGTCGGAAAGCTTTCTACAGCGCCTATTATTGGAAAAACACCAACAGCTCCAATTGCAGGCAAGACGCCAACTGCGCCTATTGCACCAGCAMCGGTAGCCCCTGCTCCTGAAACGCCTGTTGCACCTGTTCAAGAGAAAAAACCAACAGCACCTATTGTGAAGCCAGTAGAACCAGCTCCTCTTCCTGCCCCTAAGGCGGCAGCAGTTGAGCCAGCCAAAAAGGCGCTGCCGATCGAAAAGCCTGTTGAGAAAAAGCTAAAACCGATTCATTCCGAATACAAGCCAAATGTTGATTTATTCAAGCAATATGGCATCCCAGCAACCGAAGCATTATCCTTGTATGATTTGCCAAAAGCACCTGAAGCAATCTCGCCAGCTGCACAACAGCCTACTTACGGAGGATATGGGCATCATCAGCCAATGATGACTATGCCAGCTCAGATGGGATATGGTTACGGGCAACCGATGACCATGCCAATTCAGTCGGGGTATGGATTTGGTCAACCAATGACCATGCCTGCTCACATGGAACATGGCTACGGTTACGGAGATTGGCATCAACCTGTACCATTCGGAAGTACGGTAAGCCCAATGCATGAAGGCATCGAGGCGCCATTTGAGTGTCCGCCGGGGATGGTATTTGTCGGCAGTTACCCATCTCCATCCAGCATGCCTATGGGCGTTGGCCCTGAATGGGGTTATGGTTATCCCATGATAAATCCACTCCAGCATGGCATGCAGGAAAAAGGTCAAATGGTAGCCGGAACTTCTGCTTTCCCGAACCAAAGCATGGTATCGCCGCTGGCAACACAGCCAAACCAAGGCATGGTATCGCCGCTGGCAACACAGCCGAACCAAGGCATGGTATCGCCGCTGGCAACACAGCCRAACCAAGGCATGGTATCGCCGCTGGCAACACAGCCGAACCAAGGCATRGTATCACCGCTGG
>NZ_JBFTSN010000216.1:0-10788 GCF_056400045.1 Paenibacillus sp. 01L418 | reverse complement strand
AGCGATTGACAGCACACAAGTGTTGTTGCGATTTACAGGAAAAAATAAACCGATCTTAGTTAGGCCGACCAACAACGAAGATACACTATACATTATTTCTCCAGTGCTGACTGCACATCAGCTATAATTTCAAGACAAATAAAAGAGAGGACAGCATATACGCTGTCCTCTCTTTTACATTACTAATCAATTATCGAAATAAAGGATCAATAAATGTCTTGCAAAACCGGTCCTGTATTTCTTCACAAGTGTAGCCCATCACGTACCGCAATTGCCTAAACGTATGCGGGGATTGAATGGATATAAAGGAATGAGCAGCATAACAAGGATCAATAGGCTTAATTTGCTCTTTCTCCATTGCTTCCTCAAACAAGCTGCGCAGGACAGTATGCAAATAAAGATAAGGGGGTGATTGGAAAAAATCAMCTTTAGGATGTTCAAGTTCGATTTTATTAAAAGATTGCATCACGCCAAGCCATTTCGATTCCTTATCGATAAACGCTATAATTTTGCGCATAACTCCGCTCAATCGCTCATGTACGGACAGCATAGCCTCTTCTGTCAAATACGCGTCGATCTCATTGATGAAAATTTCAAAATTCTCTTTCATCATATCCATACACAAATCACCTTTGTTTGAATACCTCCGGTACAAGGTGCCTTGTCCAATACCGACTGATTTGGCGATTTGATGCATACTGACCGATTCTACCCCATGCTCCGTAAACAAGTGATTAGCCGTACGCAAAATCGCTTTGCTGAGCGCTTGTTTCGTTCTGCTGTTTTCTGGTGCAGTCATCGTTCCTATCTCCTTTTTCCGCGTTTACAAATCTTACGATTGACAATTGCCCCATTCGTCTTTATTATTCAGTAATGCGGACAATTGTCCGCTCATAGAAGCGGTCACCTTTTATTGTAGCCTGCTGGTACACAGAGGTCAACAATAGTTGGATAGACCCTCATATTTGGATAGGAGGAAATAAAATGGCTTCAGCTTCAAAAAAAGCAGCACCTGCTGGTGATCCGATGTCCATGCGCAATATTATTGCACCGCTGATTGCCATTATCGTCGGTATGTTCATGGTTATTTTGGACGGCACCGCAATGAATGTCGCTATGCCAGGTTTAATGGCCGACTTCAAAAGCTCGATGTCGCTTGTGCAGTGGACCATTACGGGTTATGCACTAGCACAGGCTGCTGTTATTCCGCTTGCGGGATGGATGTCAGATCGTTTTGGCGCCAAACAAGTCTTTTTGTTCTCAATCATTATGTTTACGATTGGTTCCGGTCTTTGTGCATTAGCAACAACCGCTGAACAGCTTATCGTATTCCGTATCATTCAAGGTCTTGGCGGCGGTATGGTTGCTCCAATCGCAATGGCCTTTACCTTTAGACTCAGCCCTCCTGGCAAACAAGGAGCAGTTATGGGTATGATCGGTATTCCAATGCTGTTAGCTCCCGCTCTTGGCCCTGTAGTAGCAGGCTGGCTCGTTGATTATGTATCTTGGCATTGGATATTTATTATCAATCTTCCAATTGGTGTCATTGCCGTTATCGTAGGGCTTCGCACCTTGCCAAAAATTGAACGCAAACATGTTCCTTCCCTAGACTTTTTAGGTATGATTTTCGCCCCACTTGCTTTTGCCAGTCTTGCTTATGGCGTAAGCTCTGCTGGCGGCGGTGAAGGCGGCGCAGGCAGCGGCTGGACCTCGCCTGAAGCTTTGATCGGTATGATAGTAGGCGGTATTTCGCTTATCCTCTTCATCATAATAGAACTGAAGCGCAAGGAGCCTTTGCTTGAGCTTCGCGTCTTTAAATCAAGCAATTTCACACGCGGCATTATTTTGCAGTGGATTGTTCAAATCGCATTATTCGGAACATTATTCTTAATTCCGATTTTCTTGCAAATCGCCAAAGGTTACTCCGCATTTGATACTGGACTTATTTTGCTTCCACAAGCTTTAGCAGCAGGTATTTTCATGCCGATCGGCGGCAAGCTGTTTGACCGCTTCGGAGCTCGTCCAATCGTCATTGCCGGTTTATCCATTGTTACGATTGCAGGCTTCATCCTTAGCCAGCTTTCAGCGGACACGACTCTTCTCACTCTTATGATTCCGATTGCTCTTCTCGGTGCAGGTATGGGCTTGTCGATGATGCCGCTTAACACACATATTATGCAATCCGCTCCTAAGGAGCTCGTTAGCCGCGTAACCTCGCTGACCGCAGCTGCGCAGCAGGTTATGACTTCCTTTGCAATCGCCGGCTTGTCGACGATTCTCGCTAGCAGAGTAGAGCATTACAGTGTAACTAACCCAGGACCAAATGTAGTGTACTCCTCTTACGGGGATACGTTCTTCATCTTGGCATCCATTTCAATCGTTGGCGCCCTCACAGCCTTCCTGCTTCGCAGACCGAAGCAAGAAGATGGCACCAATGCTGAGAATAAACCTGAAGTATCCATGATGATGGGACATTAATTCCATCTTTCCAAACAAAAAAAACAGCTTCCTCATCGTCTCTGACGACAGGGAAGCTGTTTTTTTTATTGACTAATCTATGATTTCAGCCATATCTCCGTTTTTCACGCCTGCTGCATTTGCTTCATCTGTATCAATATGCATATCAAGTGCGAATTGATCAGATACACGTGCAACAACATTTTCGAATACGACACCGCGCTCGCCAGCGAA
Organism: Paenibacillus sp. 01L418; assembly: GCF_056400045.1. NCBI lineage: Bacteria > Bacillati > Bacillota > Bacilli > Caryophanales > Paenibacillaceae > Paenibacillus > Paenibacillus sp. 01L418. Next base: position 8,097 of record NZ_JBFTSN010000216.1, on the reverse strand, counting down.
ACGAACCCGCAGCGACTGCTTGTCCGCAATACCAAACCGCTCAGCATCGCTTGTGTGGAAATGAATATGACGAGCCGCTACAATGACGCCCTCTTCGATTGTAACCTCTCCAGCAGGCCCTTGAAGCTTAATGCCTGCAGAGCCTTTTGTATTACCTGATTCCCGAACTGGCGGGTTAACGCCTAACGCAAATGCGTCCGTACGCGATACCTCGAGCTGCGTCTCTTTCCGTGCAGGTCCGAGAATTCTTACTTTTCCAAATGTTCCTTTTGGACCAACAACCGCTACCGTTTCATTCGCAGCGTATTGTCCTGGCTGAGACAATGGTTTCATTTCAGTTAACGCATAACCTGCCCCAAACAATATTTCAACATGCTCCTGTGATAAATGAATATGTCTTGCAGATACTCCGATTGGTACTCCTCTATGTATCATGTTGTCACTCTCCTGATTTAATTTTGTTGTTTTCCACAGAGTTGAAAGAAAAAGCATACGGCCTTTTGGCCGCATGCTTATCATACCACTTATTTAAATTCGGCAACAAGCTTATCGAATTCTTCTGGGGTGATTTTGATATTTTGCTTAGCTAGAGCCTCGGGCTTGAAGCCTGTAATCAAATCTTCATAGGCTTTTCGCGTTTTATTCTGATAGATTAGTCCTGTGAGCATGCCGTTTGTTTCCATAATCTTGTTCATCGCCTGCACGCGGTTTGTTGGATCGTAATCAGGGAATTGCTCCAAGTTCACGATATTTTCCTTAAACCAGTCGTACGTATTGATTTTGTTGAAGGTAACACATGGGCTGAACACGTTAATCAAGGAGAAACCTTCGTGGTTGATTCCCTCTTCGATTAATTTCGTCAGCTGCTTCAAATCACTCGAGAATGATTGAGCAATAAATGTTGCACCCGCAGATAACGCAATCTCAAGCGGTGACAGCGTCGACTCAATCGAGCCTTCCGGCGTCGATTTTGTTTTGAAGCCTTCCGCGCTGCGCGGTGAAGTTTGACCTTTGGTTAAGCCATAAATTTGGTTATCCATTACGATATAAGTCACATTCAGGTTGCGACGGATCGCGTGAACCGTGTGCCCCATACCAATAGCGAAGCCGTCTCCGTCTCCGCCTGAAGCGATTACGGTAAGCTCGCGATTAGCAAGCTTTACACCTTGTGYGATAGGCAGCACGCGGCCGTGTATGCCATGGAAGCCATAAGCGTTAATGTAGCCAGAGATCCGGCCTGAACATCCAATACCTGATATAACCGCTAGGTTCTCAGGTTCTAGTCCTACGTTAGCTGCTGCACGTTGAATCGCCGCTTGAATAGAAAAGTCTCCGCAGCCCGGGCACCAGTTAGGTTTTACATTATTTCTAAACTCTTTGAACGTTGCCATCTAAACTCAACTCCTTACATGCTTTGTGAACGTCGGAAGGTAAAAATGGGTTACCGTCGTATTTAAGCAAGCTATCGATTTTTTCTGCAAAACCAGCATGCATTTTAATTTGTCCTGCCAGCTGTCCGGTTGCATTATTTTCGATGACAATTACTTTTTTCGCATTTTGCAAGTAAGGAAGCAGAGGTTTAGTTGGGAACGGATGAATTTGACGAATCGTGATATGGTTCGTTTTCACGCCATCTAGAGTCAGCAAGCTTCTAGCTTCATCAATCGTGCCGCCAGTAGAACCCATACCGATAATAAGCAAATCAGGCGTTTCATGAGGCGCGTCAACACGAATAGCTTCACGAATGTACATATCATTCAGCTTATTCAATCGCTTATCCATCATGTGCTGACGGTTCATTGCATTCTCCGATGGACGTCCAGTTTCATCATGCTCTACGCCGGTCACATGATGCAGACCGCCCTTCTCGCCAGGCAATACACGAGGGGAAATGCCGTCTTCTGTTAGCTCATAGCGTTTAAACAAGTCGTGGCCTTCAAGGGCAGGCACATTCTCGACTAGTTTGCCGCGTTTGATTTCAATTTTGCTGTAATCAAGCTGATCACAGGATTGTTTGCCGAGCGACAGCTGCAAATCGGTCATCAGAATAACCGGTACTTGATATTCCTCAGCCAAATTGAACGATTCAATCGTATCGTAGAAGCAGTCTTCAATCGATGCAGGAGCAATGACGATTTTTGGAATCTCTCCATGTGTGCCATAAACCATTGCGTTCAAGTCCGATTGCTCTTGCTTCGTAGGTAGACCCGTTGAAGGACCGCCACGCTGCGTATTAACGATGACCAGCGGTGTTTCTGTCATGCCTGCAAGACCAATAGCCTCCATCATTAGGGACAGTCCAGGACCCGCAGAAGCGGTCATTGTGCGTACGCCAGCATAGTTTGCACCAATCGCCATCGTTACCGCTGCAATTTCATCCTCCGTTTGCACGACTGTTCCGCCGAATTTCGGAAGCTTTTTAATTAAATATTCCATAATCTCGGAAGCTGGTGTGATCGGGTAAGCCGCCATCAAACGGCAACCAGCTGCCAAAGAACCTAGACCGATTGCTTCATTGCCAATCATGAACAGCTTCTGCTGCCCATCCGCCTCATCTAGCTTAAATTCGTCAAGCGGTCCGCCCGCTTGCTCCAGCACAAACTCAGCGCCGCTTTTTACCGCTTCGATATTTTTCTCTACAACAGCTGCGCCTTTGCGTCCAAACTCTTCTTCAACCGCTTTATTGAATACTTCAAGCGGAAGACCAAGAAGCGCCCAAGAAGCGCCGGAGGCAACCATGTTTTTCATTAATGAAGTGCCTAGCTCCTCAGCCATCTTCGTAATCGGAACAGCAAACAGTCTAGCATCTATGCCTTCAGGAATCGTTGGGTTAAACTTTGCATCTGCAACGATAACGCCGCCTAGACGCAATTCCTTCGCATTCAAATCAATGCTTTCTTGGTCAAAAGCAACCAAAATATCCAAATCATCCGAAATAGCACGAATCGGCTTCGTGCTTATACGAATTTTGTTATTCGTATGTCCGCCTTTGATCCGCGAGGAGAAATGACGATATCCATATAAATAATAGCCTAAACGGTTTAGCGCCGTGGAAAAAATCCGGTCTGTACTTTCGACGCCTTCACCTTGTTGTCCCCCGATCTTCCAAGACAATTGACTAATCAAAATGCCCAACTCCTCTTTGTCTAAAACGTGCAATATTCTATTTCATCAAGTAATTATATAGTATAATTCATAACAGTCACAACAAGTTTAAAGCGCATATCTATAAAAATCAAGATGTAAACGCTTAATATAAGCATAGTTTGTTTCGATCAATCCCATACCGCAAATAGATCGAATTCATTTTAGTTAAAAGGAAGATTTTCCCGAAGGAAACGAAGAGCATTACCGGACATAAACTGTTCGGTTTGCTGCTCAGAATATCGTTTAAGAAGTGCCTCTTGAAGATTAACGAGTTCTCCAGGATGCGTTAATTGTTTCATATAACTATCAATTCCGTCAAAATCAGAGCCGAGCATAATATGCGATGCTCCGCCCAGCTCACAAATATGCTCAATATGACGCAATAAATCATCGATGACAACGACTTCCGCGCTGGATACAAACCAAGGCACAAAAGTAACCCCTACTACTCCTTGCATCTCAATTATTTTTTCAATTTGGGCATCCCTCAAATTTCGCGGATGATCGCAGATTGCTCTTGCATTTGAATGAGAAGCTAGGATCGGTTTCTTGGAAAGCTCAGCAACATCCCAGAACGCACGTTCAGATAAATGTGATACATCTATTAGTATATCCAAATTATTGCATTCTTCTACTAGCAATTTCCCTTTTGCGGTCAAGCCCCCGCCGCGCTGCTCCATCGCTCCGTCCGCAGCCCAATTCGCATGATTCCATGTCATTCCAGCTGCACGTATGCCTAATTGATGCATGATGCGAAGCAGTGACATTTGTCCTTGAAGACCATCAACACCTTCAAGSGACAGTAATGCTCCGATTTTTCCATCCTTAATACAAGAATCCAAGTCATGGGTTGTCCTTACCCACACCATGTCCTCGCAGCTTAATACCATCTGGTGGAAACGATCTACACTCTCCAAAATCGGCTCTAGTCGACCATTCATTGATTGTGGAATATAGATTGCAAAAGTTTGCAAGATCGTTCCTGCAGCCTTTAAACGCTCGTATGTAACATCTAATTTGCCGGGCTTATTGCCTTGAAAATATAAATTTTCATCAATCAACAGTTTGCATAGCACATCGCAATGGAAATCTACCACTTTCATAGACGCACCTCACCGTTTATAATTTGCAGCAAAAAAACCTGTCTACGACGTAAACAGGCGAACGATTGTTTTTTAATCCAATTGGCTTACATCTTAACGCCGCTTGGACTTGCTACCGAGGTTCAACAATCAATTTGATTGCTGTTCGATCCTCCCCATCGATAACAATGTCAGTAAAAGCCGGTATGCAAATTAAATCCACCCCGCTGGGAGCGACAAATCCACGAGCAATCGCAACTGCTTTGATCGCTTGATTTAACGCACCAGCACCAATGGCTTGCAGCTCCGCACCACCACGTTCACGAAGAACGCCAGCTAGCGCACCTGCAACGGAATTTGGATTGGACTTTGCTGAAACTTTTAATACATCCATAAAAAGAACCTCCCCTTGGACTGTTGGATGGATTCCACTTTTAAATAGTATTCGAGGGAGTTTAAAAAATTCCTGCTTTTATTCCGCATATTAACAAACTGTTCTGAATTGTCAGAACTTTCACTAGAATCATAGCATTACATCAGAAGCCATTCATCTTCCGTAAGACGAATTTTCTCAATTTTCCGTGCCTGTCCCGTCGCATCATCGATTTGAACAGATATCGCATGCAAATGCCACTTTCCTTCATCCACTACAAAACGAACCGGCAGCTGCGTAATAAATTTATGCAAAACGGCGTTTCGCTCCATGCCAAGCACCCCTTCTTTAGGGCCAACCATGCCAACATCTGTTATGTAAGCCGTGCCCCCAGGCAGGATCGTATCATCATTCGTTTGTACGTGCGTATGCGTGCCAAGCACGATAGAAGCTCTGCCATCGAGATGCCATCCCATTGCGATTTTCTCCGAGGTTGCTTCCGCATGAAAATCAACTAGGATATTGTTCGTTTGCTCTTTTGCCTCTTCGATCAATTCGTCTGCTTTGCGGAATGGACAATCGATTGGCGGTAAAAAGGTGCGGCCTTGCAAGTTAATAATAGCAAGCTGCTTTCCGCCAGCCTTAATAAAAGCCATGCCTTGTCCAGGAGCGCCTTCTGCATAATTTGCTGGGCGAACCAAGCGCGGCTCGTCGTCGATCCATTCAAAAATATCTTTATTATCCCACGTATGGTTGCCCATCGTTATGCCATGGATTCCCCATTCGAAAAATTCTTTAGCAATGGTTGCTGTAATCCCACGACCAGCAGCGGCATTCTCGCCATTCGCAATAATAATATGAGGGTTATATTTACTTTTAAGTGCTGGCAGTACTCGTTTTAACGCGCTTCTTCCTACATTGCCTACGATATCGCCGATAAATAATACGTTCATTCATTACACTTCCTTTTTTGTACGCCTGCAAACAGAAAAGTGGCTAACTAGCAGCCACTTTTCTGAAAAGCTTATATTTTTTTGTTTACTTACTTTGCATATTCAACCGCGCGTGTCTCACGAATAACCGTAACTTTAATATGTCCCGGATAATCAAGTTCGCTCTCGATTTTCTTCGTAATATCACGAGCGAGTCGGAATGCTTCTGTATCATCGATTTTCTCTGGCTGCACCATGACGCGCACTTCGCGGCCAGCTTGGATCGCGTATGATTTTTCAACGCCTTCAAACGATTCGGAAATGTCTTCAAGYTTCTCCAGACGTTTGATATACGTTTCAAGCGTTTCACGACGAGCTCCAGGGCGTGCAGCGGACAATGCATCTGCTGCTCCTACGAGCATCGCGATAACGGAAGTGGCATCCGTATCACCGTGATGGGAGGCAATACTGTTAATAACGACAGGATGCTCCTTGTATTTCTTAGCGAGCTCAACGCCGATCTCAACGTGTGATCCTTCAACTTCGTGGTCAAGTGCTTTACCGATATCATGCAGCAAGCCTGCACGCCTTGCGAGCGTAACATCTTGACCAAGCTCTGCTGCCATCAATCCAGTCAAGTAAGCGACCTCCATTGAGTGCTTCAGCACGTTTTGACCATAACTTGTCCGATATTTCAATCGACCTAAAATCTTGATTAAATCCGGATGCAAGCTATGAACGCCAACCTCGAAAGTAGCTTGCTCACCGTATTCACGGATACGCTCATCCACTTCTTTACGAGATTTTTCAACCATTTCTTCAATGCGGGCAGGATGGATACGACCGTCAGCCACAAGCTTTTCCAAAGAAGTGCGGGCAATTTCGCGTCTTATCGGGTCGAAACCAGATAAAATGACCGCTTCCGGTGTATCGTCGATAATAAGATCGATACCAGTCAATGTTTCCAAAGCACGGATATTACGGCCTTCACGCCCAATAATACGGCCTTTCATTTCTTCATTAGGCAAGGTTACGACGGAAACCGTCGTCTCAGCCACATGATCTGCCGCACAGCGCTGAATAGCTAGTGATATAATATCACGGGCTTTCTTATCGGCCTCTTCTTTCGCTTGCTGCTCGATCTCTTTAATCATCTGTGCTGTCTCATGTCGTACTTCCTGTTCAACATTGGATAAAATGATCGATTTCGCATCTTCCGTTGTCAGACTCGATATACGTTCCAATTCACTTAACTGTTGCTTGTAAATGGAGTCGATCTGCTCTTGCGTTTCTTCGATCCGTTTTTCTTTGTTGGCTACAGTTTCTTCTTTGCGTTCTAGCGCTTCTAACTTTTTATCCAGCGACTCCTCTTTTTGGAGCAAACGTCTTTCCTGACGTTGAGCCTCGTTGCGACGTTCACGAATGTCTCTCTCGGCTTCGGAACGAAGTTTGTGGACTTCATCTTTTGCCTCTAGCACAGTTTCTTTCTTCTGAGCTTCCGCTTCTTTTTTCGCATTTTCTACGATTACAATAGCAGCTTGCTCAGCACTTGAAATTTTGGCCTCGGCAATCGACTTTCGAATAAAATAACCAATCCCAAAGAATATTGCGCCAACAAAGAGACAGATCAAGATCCAAATGATCTCATTAGGCATCTTGTTCACCTCCTTGTTGCATACACCAAGGCACTGCTTGGGATGATATTAGGTTTTCAACCGGCTTCAAACCGTTTAAACATTTACTAATTTGACGAAAATAATCGTATTGAATCAACTTTTGGAAGGAAAATTGATTCAATAATGAAGGAATACAACCTCATTTTATCTTTTCGTAAAATCAATTGTCAAGCAAAAGCCCATCATCTTCCTCGAATGAGTCTTCTTCCCCATCCAGATCGATCGACTTTATCACGTCTTTCACGATATCTCCCGGAAAGCCGCTGCGCATTAAATACCCCATAAGCTTACGTTTTTTCTCAAATGGTTCGCCTTTTAAAGATCGCCATTTCTTCTCCGCAGCCTTCTTAGCAGATGCTAATTCCACTTTCTGGTCCAGTGAACCGATTGCTTCTGCTGCGGCTTCTTTCGACACGCCTCGCTGTTGCAGCTCTTGCTGAATGAACCGTCGACCCTTTAAGCGATTCTTAAGCCGGCTGGTCGCAAATTGGCGTGCATATTGTTCATCATCCACAATATGCTCTCTTTCTAAACGGTCAAGGGCATACTGAATATTGTCAGCTTCAAAAAACTTGCGATTCAAATATTGCTCAATCTGCTTTCTCGTTCGCGGTCTAGCTCCCAAATATGCGATAGCCATTATATATCCCCGATAACGCTCATCTTCCATTCGTATTTCATCGGCCTGAGCTTCGGTTACAACTTGTCCCTTGGTCAATCGATAACGAATCAATATATCTTCATGCACGGACAGAATAGCTTTCTCTGACTCGGCAAAAAGATGGTATAACTTCCGTTCTTTTTTGTCTTGCTTAACGGATAATATCATCCATTCTTCTTCGGTTCTTGAATGGCTTTCGGTCATACGGTACATCCTCTCTAAACAC
>NZ_JBFTSN010000215.1:0-10850 GCF_056400045.1 Paenibacillus sp. 01L418 | reverse complement strand
ATCTCAGAAAGAGAATCTAGAGTCGGATATAAAGTCTGAATGTTATAAATATCCTAGATTTAACTAGGGTCCCATATAGCCACTGGTTTATTTCTTATTGAACAATCCGCTCGATCAGCACCGAAATCACTTTTGCTATTTCTGCTCTAGTCAACTTGCCTTTAGCATCAAATTGATTGCCTGGTCTGCCACTAATGATTCCATAACGCTGCAATTGTTGAATGGCAGGCAAAGCCCATCCTGAGATGAATTGTTCATCTGCAAAAGGAAGTACTGCATCTGCTTCAGTAACCGATATGGCTGCATAGTTCATGAAATTTGCGATCATTTGGGCCATTTCTTCTCTTGTAACATCTTTATCCGGAGCGAACTTGCCATTTCCTATTCCGTTTACAATCCTATTATCACTTGCAAAAGCAATAAAAGGAGCATAATACTTGTCAGCATCCACATCATCGAAAGTTGTCTTAGAGGCAGCCATAGCCACGCCACTAAGCCTGCCTAGCACTGTTGCCAGCATGCCTCTGGTCATTGTGCCGTTTGGTGCAAAAACACTACTCGAGACCCCTTGAAAAAGCTCCCTCGCTGCCACAAAATCCACGCTGTATGTTGCCCAATGCTTCCTCATATCTGCAAAAACCTTCGAGTTGTATGCAATAACAAATGTGGAAGCCTGCCGAGTCAAAAATACAACCTTACCGTCATTCGCCATAGCTTGAGCAACAATCACTTTTTGTCCCTCATTCATTCGATAGACGATGATTCGCTCATTAGATTCATTCATTTTCACCTCATAAGGAACACTTACTTTAATATTGCTGCTAAAATTCGTTACTTTCTTACCGTCAACGATAATTACAACCGTTCTTGCCGGCTTTCCATCAACTGGTGCTTCATGCTCGATTCTGATTGTGATGTTTTCACCACCTAATTCCGCAATGGTTTCGCCGTTTATTTCTAGATCGCCGATAGACGTTTGAATGACTAACTTCTTACCGCTTTGGGCGATAAGCTTTGCGGATTCACCGCTAATAATGGCTTCGACGCTTTTTGCAGTCTTAGGTGCAGTGATGGTGAACGTTACGTTCTTATATTGACTTTCTCTTATATTACCCCTCACAAACTCGTCCTCTACCTGTACACTTACATGCCCATTCGATTCTTGAATTGGGGTTGGACTTGGATTCGCGGATGGACTCGATTCCGGCTTCGGTGTCGGTTGCAGCGGAGAAACGATCTCAAAGCCTCCCGTCTTGCTTGTCATAACTGCCGATGTATTCAAATCCTTATACGCCTTTAAATCAATTACGGCAAACTCCGAAACCCCTGCTTCTCCAATAGCCTTGAACGTCAAACTCATCACGACCACCGTATCATTTGTCTTAAATCCGTCGGAGTTGACGGCAGCCACTTTTACCGTTCCTCTTGCGGAATCCACATGGTACTCGTACAGCCAATCGGCAACATCCTTCCCTTTCTTAACCACTCTTCCCGACAATTCAAGGGCTGTGTGATCGTAATTCAATTGAAATTCAAACGTCTTTAGCCCTTTCGATCGGTGAATTACGATGTCCACGGTCGCGCTTTTTCCAGGCGAGGCTTGTGCGGACTTCACTTCCAACTCCGGATTAACTGTTGGCGACGAAATGGCATAACTAACATTTTGAAGCAAGAACGAGAGGATGAGCAAACAGCCTATCACTTTCCACAAATGCCTTATTTTCATAGGAATCGTCCTTTCTTGATTAAGGGGGAAGGCGTTCTGTCGCCTTCCCCGCTCGATAGTTTATTATTTAATATTCGGTCCGGCTAGCTTGTCCGCAATGATCTGCAATAGTGCTAGAACATCGAGCGTATCAACCTCCTTATCGCCATTCACATCCGCAGCCGCATATTGAGCTGCATTCTCTTTACTTGGACCAATAACAATTAGTTTAAGAATTCCCGTCGCATCCATTACATCAATTTTGTTGTCTCCATTAACGTCGCCAAGCATCATATTTGTAATGGTAATCGCTGCATTCTTCGATCCGATCCGCGCATATGCCGTCTCGCCTGTGGCGTTCATCGTTATCGCCTGCAAAAGCTCGAACGAAATCGCTGTCGTTTCATCCTTTGCAATATCCGCTTTGGCGCGGAATACCAGGTTGGCAACCACCGTTGGCTCGTCCGTACCAAGTGCAGCATCAGATACACTTGCGAAGCTGACTGTACCAGGTGTTGCTGTATTGGTAGCGTTTGTTTCCTTAAACTTCGTTAACTCAAATGATTCTAGTGTCAGCAGTTCTTCATCATAACGAATGACGCCTTCAAGACCAACGAGATCAGATGCCTGCTCTACGTTAACAGGTACCTTGAAAATACTACCCTTCGTAACGGATTGATCCACGGCACTCAGTTGCATCCCATTCTCGCCGGGATTCGGTTCATCGTCCGGATACAAATTAAGATCCATAGCGAATTGGTTTTTGTCGCGGAACAGTTTGTCATTTTTGACGGAATACCAATTCACATTCACATTGTTGCTGCCTTCCTTGAACGTCATCAGCATAAGCATGCCTAAGTCTCGCGGCTGCATGAATTGGGCATCCACCAGCATTTGCTGGACTGAATTTCCATGTTCGCCGATATCCTCTCTCACAACAAGATCCGGATAGCCAATATGCCCCGAAAGTACCAGCACAATGTTTTCGTGTTTGCTTACGAATTCATTCCACATATCATCGCCGTTATTTGCGTCATTGATATAAGCGGTCGGGTAATCGATATGGCGGGTGCTAATAAGCTCTCCGTTGTGATACACATAATTATGAGTTTCGACGATAATTCGTTTATCTGGGTTTTCAGTCGCGATTTGATTCGCCCATGCCAATACGTCATCGTTTGGAGCAAACTCCATCGCAATGACCATATACTCCACGCCGCCTATATCGAAGTAATGGTACGTATTCTCCATTTTGCCTTCTTGAAAAGCTCCTCCGAAGGTGGATAACTTGGAATATTTGCTGTACGGAAAGTAATTGTTGTAATTCGTGTAATTGCGGGTCAAATTCGTTTTATTCAAAATCACGTCGTGATTGCCTGGTGGCGCCACATAAGGTACTATGCCATCCAAATACGAATACGCTTYAGATGCGACCGCCCATTCTGCTGTGCTCGATGCCGTATCTACGATATCGCCCACGCCTATCGCCAGCTTGATATTCATATCGTCAGCATGATCCTTGATCCATTTCATATATTTCTTCATCTCTTCAGGATGCAATCTCGTCATATACTGGGTGTCAGGAATAACAGCGATCGTATAATCACCTTCTGCAAATTCGGGCTCTAGCCAATTAGTCGATTCATTATCGTAGATGATTCCATCGTTCTTATTGGCGGAGACATCCGGATACACGCCATTAGCGGCTTGATTGAGCTTCCAGTTCCCCATCAATCCCGCTTCATTTCCTTGCAATGAAACCTTATAATTCGTTTTTATCTCTTCGTCCGTTCGGATAGTGGACCATACACGAACATCGGCGATTTGACCATTGAATGTCATCAGCGGCTTGCCGTCTGTGCCATATCCTCTAAAATCCGAACCGATCTTCAGCTCGCGTGCGGTCCTGTCGTTCGGAATCTTCGCCTTCAAAACCTCCTCTTCTAGTTTTTCTCCATTGATATAAGTACTCGCTGTATTGTTCTTGTCATCCAATACCATAGCTACATGAACCCAATCGCCGACATTTACGTTAATATCCGAATAGTAATTGATTTCACTGCTTTTATCGGCTCTCCAGTACAATTTCGGATTGCCGTTGCTGCCAATCTCAAAGTTAAACCGGGAAACATCACTATAATATTGATCTTCGTAATTCCCCAAAACTACTCCAACTGGTTGATCCTTCGGTGTATTGGCCGGTACATTTACCCAAGCTTCAACCGTACGAGGGGCATCCGATAAACGTTCCTCAGTCATTAATTCCAATTGTCCATTGGTAAAATCAGTGCCAGTTCCTTCAAATTCGCTTATGTAAGGCGTTTCGATCTCATAAGCTTTTTTGAAGCCAAGCGCTGTACCGTTAATTTTACCAGCTTTATCGACTACCATATTCGTAAGAGGCACAGAGCTGTCCAGTGACCAAGCATGCATTAAGCCTTCTTCACTGCCCTTGATTTCTATATTGACATTATCTTTAATCTCATCCAACGTACGGACATCACTCCACAATCTAACCTCTGCGACCTCCGCTCTAATGTGCATGGAATTCCTTGTGTCCTTTCCGATGCTGTGTACGTACTGAGGAGTGACCTGTGCAGCCAAATCCAGATTTTCAAAGGTGGCAATAACAGCTCCATCTTGGATAACGGTTACTCTCTTATTCACAACGTCTCTGGTCACCGCCAGATGCGTCCATTTCCCCGTCGCAATATTTGCGCCTTGGGTCGATTTATCGATCAGCTTTGAATTGGATAGTTCATAATAACGGAATTGGTTGTCGGCTTTGAGTTCAAGGTTAAATTGAGTGCCTGCATTCGCGTTGTAATTCCCGAACAAAACCTGACGCTGATTGGGGTTAACTGCAAATTTAGCGCGCATCTCAAAGGTGGACGGTACATTGCTCAGCTTCTCATTAAGTTCTACAGCGTTGCTTTTCGCCGCATTAAAGACCAATCCGTAAGGGTCGCCAGACTCCTCAGCTTGTACCGGAGTCATGAAGCCTTGCATAACCATCATGACGGCTAACGTCAATGTAATGAATAACCTTCTTTTTTTCACAATTATCGCCCTTTCTGCCATTTGATTAAAAAGATAAAATTAATACCGATCCGCATCCTGAGGTAAGGTTATCTTCTGCTTGCTTTATCGAATTGACCATTGCCTTATACGTAACCCATCCTCTCAAATCAGTTTGTCATTCCCCATCGCCCGAATCGAAGCATACTGTTGAACTACAGCAAGGTAAATTTAAGCACCTATGGTTCATGCTTTTTAAAGTATATAGAAATAATGCATTTTAAAGCAATATATTTTGCTGTTTTTAACAGTAACTTAATACTTTATGCAGTATATTAATTTTAAAAATGCAAATTATATAAAAAAAAGCCCTTCCCACTGTTAAAGTGGGAAAGGCTGCCTTGGCGATTCCTGTTCTGTCCGTCCATTACCGGTTAACTCTGTTTGTAAACGACTTTCATTCCTGAATGTTTATACTTTTTCACAATATCTTCATTAATTGAAGAGTCCGTAATAATCATATCAATCTGATCCAGCGGACAAACATTCAAATAAGAAACCTTCTCGAATTTGCTGGAATCGGCCGCAACATTAATCTGCCTGGCACTTCCTATCATCGCCTTAATAATATCGATTTCATGAATACGGAAATCAGTTAAACCTTTGTTAACCGAAATCGCATTAATCGAAATAAATACCTGGTCAATATTGTATCCGGCGATATCCTCTTCACACTTCTTCCCATATAACGCGTATTCTTGTTGGTCCAAAATGCCGCCTGGCACAATGACAGTGAAGCTCGCCTTGTTGGAGAATTGTTCGATAATACGCAATCCGTTCGATATAATCGTCAGCCTTTCGAAATTTTCGGAGAGCTTCTTGGCGATCTCCAAAGTTGTCGTCCCCGCATTTAAAGCAATGGCTTGGCCTTCGGATACATATTCGCATACCAACTGAGCGAGCTCTATCTTTTTCTCTTTGTTTCTATTCTCTCTATAAAAAAATACACTCTGGTCTCCGTGATCGTCAGCTGGAATAGCGCCTCCATGGACGCGCTTAAGCAGCTTCTTCGATTCCATATTTTCCAAATCCCGTCTGACTGTATCAATCGAAACATTGAGAACATGGACTAGATCGGTTACTTTAACAGAATCGTTTTGCTTTAATATTTCTTGTATTTTTTTGTAGCGCTCTTCTTGGAGCATGAATCCACCCGCTTCCGACAATCTGACAATTGTACAATCAATTGCAACATCAATAGTATACATTTGATAATGCCAGTTCTCAAGTGGTTGGTTCTTTGACAATCCTATTTTTTGCTTTATTTTGCGTGATAAATAAAAAAAGCCGAATCGTTACACATTCATCTTCAATTTCTTCTTGATTATTCTCGCCACAATTTCCAGAATAATAGCGAATGCCAAAATCATGTACGTAATCAGTCCGATTTCCCGTACATCGAAATAATAATTGCTGGCCATAAACATATCATAGCCGATGCCTCCAGCGCCTGCCGCAGCGCCCATCGCTAACGCAACTGCGAAGTTGATCTCGAAGCGCATAAACGTCCAAGAGATCAGATACGAGATTGAAGAGGGAAGGACAGCCTGAAACACAATCTGCCACCAATTAGCTCCGCTGGCTTTCATCGCTTCAATAACACCATCCTCCATTTCTTCGAAAGACTCGGAATACGCTTTAACCAAGTAACTCACGGAGTGGAACGTCATKCCTATAACAGCGGCCACACTCCCAAGCCCTGCCGCTACAGCAAAAATAAGTACCCATAATACCGTGGGAACCGCTCTTATGAAGGCAACGATGCTTCTGATGAGCAGCGATACTGCCGGACTCGATAGATTACGCGCAGCAAGTAAGCCAAGAAATAGAGCAATTACCCCGCCAAACAGCGTCGTTAAAAAAGCAAGCCCTAGCGTGATGACCACTTGCTTCAGCGCCTCGGCTAAAGTGAAATGCTTTGCCCTTGCTTCTAGGAACATGGTGCCGAGCGTATCGCCCGTGCCTTTCACTGCCTCCAAGAGATTTAGATCCTTGTAGTCAAACGTGAAAAACCCGAATAACGAAAGCGCTGCTAGCGTCATTAAAGTTAGTCGAATTACGAATGAAGCTTTATTAAAGGGCTTAACTATGCGATTCATGTTACATAATCACTCTCCTCACATAGCTTGATACAGACTCGATAATCATGATGGCAATGACGATGACGACTACGACTAAGGAGGCGGCACCGTAGTTCAAGCTTTTGTAATACAGATTGAATAAAAATCCAATGCCTGTCCCAGTTAGAATACCAATTAAAGTCGCTTGTCTAATATTCGTTTCGATCGTGAACAAGATCCAGCTCAGCAACTGAGGAATACTCGATGGAATGACAGACTGTGCAATGATAGCCAGATAACTCGCACCTGTAGCCCTTAACGCTTCTACGGAGCTGTTGCTGACTTCATCAATAGACTCCATGAAAGCCCTTGTAAGAAAACCGAATGAGCCGAAAAACAAAGCCAAATAACCCGTCAGCACGTTCATCCCGAAGGAGAACAGCAATATCATCGACCAAGCTGCTACGTCGATATTACGGAATATTGTCGCAATCCAGCGGCTTGCCAGGCTGAATACCCCGTTTATACCTGTCGTCTGCGAGCCTAGGACTGCGAAAGCCAGTGCAAATACCGATGCCGTGGTCGTTGCCGCGATGGAAACCAATAGCGTCTCTATGAGCTTTTCCAGTATATCCGGCAGTTTCATCATCGATTTCTCATCCGGATAAAAGTTGCTGACCGCCCATTGCACCGCTTTAGGAATAGAAGTAAATCCCTTTATCACATCATACTCCGTAATTATTATCGCCAGCATCGTAGCGCCAAGCATCAGTGCGCAGAACAACAGGGTGTTCAGTCTTTTTCGCAGAAAAAAGTTATCCCGCATTAAGGCCACCGTTCGAATCAAGCAACACATCCAGCTCCGAGCCATATATGTGATGAAGACGCTCCTTCGTCAATCCCTCTGGAGTACCATCGTATACGACCGTTCCTTTGTTGACTCCAATGATGCGATCCGAATATTTCAGTGCTACATCGACTTGGTGCAAATTGACGACGACAGTAATTCCCATAGTGGAGCAAATATTGCGAAGATGCTCCATAATGACTTTGGAAGCATTCGGATCCAATGATGCGATCGGCTCATCGCATAAGAGCATCTTCGGATCCTGTATCAGTGCCCGCGCAATGCCTACGCGTTGCTTCTGGCCGCCGCTTAACTGATCACAGCGTTTATAGACTTGCTCCTCCAAGCCCAGGATCTGCAGAACACCGTACGCCTTCACCTTCTCCTCCTCAGTATAAATACCGAGCACGCCAGCCAAGGTAGACTTATACCCAAGCCTTCCATGTAGAACATTCTCGAACACACTCAACCGGTTAACCAGATTGTAATGCTGAAAAATCATTCCGATTCGAGTCCTTAGCCTCTTCAGCTCTTTCTTATTTATTGCTAACACATTCTTGTTATCGAATAGGATCTCCCCGCTGCTTGCTTCAATCATTCGATTAATGCAGCGAAGGAGAGTCGATTTGCCCGCCCCTGATGGTCCGATGACAGAAACGAACTCCCCTTCATTCACAGCGAAGTTAACATTCGATAACGCCTTTGTATCCGAGCCGTATTGTTTCGATACATGCTTGAATTCCAATAACGTTGTCATGAGTAACTCCTTTTCTCTTTCCCAGTTGTTTTAAAAATGGCCGTATGACGCGATGCCGAATAAAATTTCTTATTTAGCCATTTCGCGAACCGGGTTGAAGAAAGCGTCGTCCACCGGTACAAATTTCTCTTTACCCGATTTTTTCTTAAAGATGCTCGTTCCTTCGCCATCTTTCGGAAGGAAAATTTTCTCGTTATTCGTTACAGCGTCAGATGTGAATATTTCCAATAATTTCTGTTGGTCCTCTTCACTAAGTGTGTTTTTGTTAACTGCAAAAGGCTGGTTTAGAACAGGCGTAACAGAGATTAAAGTGAACTCTTTGTTCGCTAGTGTATTGAACGGTTCTTCCGCACCTTCTTTCACTTTGTATACTGCACCTGGTTTATTCGCATCGCCGGATACAAGCTCTACATAGTTCTCCACGCAAGTATCGCAGAATGCTGCAATGTCGGCTTTGCCGGACAAGAGGTTGACTGCCGCTCCTTGGTGCGATCCGCCAAATAAAACCTCACTGAACAATTTGTCGTCTCCGCCTTGCAGAAGATCTTCAGTCGTCAACGTCTTGTACTTGTCCATTTTGCTGAAGTAGCTGATAATGCCTGCCGATGGAACCTTGAATCCGGATGTAGAGGAATTCGATACGAATGAAAATTTCTTGCCTTCCATTTTATCGAGAGCGAAATCGCTGCCATTCATGTATTCAGATTCTTCGCCTTTGTTAACTGCGAGCCAGCTGTAATAAACAGCATCATCGAGCGTTCCGGACTCACCGCTTTGCACAAATAAAGACTGAACCTGATCGTTCTTTGCGTTAGCATCAATGTAGCCTTGCGCTCCCATGTAACCAATATCCGCGTTGCCGTTTGCGATGGCTTCAATCGCGATAATATAGTCGGTCGTCGTTTGGTGTTCTACTTTTTTGCCTGTTGCTTCTTCAATAATTTTCGAAAACTCGTCGCGTGCGTCTTTCAACTCGGCTCCCGATTCATTCGGATACCAGACCATCGTAATGGTGTCTTTCGATTTCGCCGGTTTCGAACTGCTGCTGCCATTCTCCGCTGAGTTATTGCTTCCGCATGCCGCAAGAACAGTAATTAGTACAAAAGTAAGAACGATCGATAATGCCTTTTTCATCATCTAACACTCCTTTGTTTTTTGTATATCGAATGCTTATATCAAGCGTAGCCGGCTGTTCTTTGCGTAATGGAAGTACAAGCCAAACATGACGCTGAGAATTTAAAGCAGTGAAACGAGCATATGCTTCAGTTCTTCAGGCGAAATAGGAGCGGGGTTGTTGTCCATTCTTCCTTTTGTGTATGCTTGGGCGATAATGGCTTCAATTCCTTCTTCAGTAACGCCGTAATCGTTCAGATTGCCCGACAAGCCGTATAGTTCATAAATGGATTGAACAAACCGTTGCACGCCTTGAACATCCTCCGCTCCGAACGCATGAAGAAGCTTCCTCGGCTCTACTAACGTAGAATAGTTATGCTTTAGAACAGTGGCTAACGTCACGCTGGCAGCAATACCATGATCAATGCCGTAGGATAATGTCAACGGATAAGAAATGGAATGGCAAGCGGTCGTTCTCGTATTGCTGAAGGCCAGACCTGCAAGCACGCTGCCTAGTGACAATTGCTCTCTGCAACCAAGCTGCTCAGGACTTTCTTTCAGCAATGGCAGCGCATTCCGAATTCGTTCAATCGCTTCCAGAGCATACAAACGGGAGATTTCGTTAGTATGAACGGACCAATAGGCTTCAGTGGCATGGCATAACGCATCCAGAGCCGTTGAAACGCTCAAGCGGAGCGGCATGGTCAAGGTTAGCTCAGGAAGAATCAAAGCCGCGCTTGCAAACAAACGTTGATCGGATACCGAATACTTGCAGCCGAGCTCCTCATCCCATATCGTTGCCCAGCTCGTTACCTCAGACCCCGTTCCGGAGGTAGTCGGAATGCCGATCCATGGCGCGAATCCTGTTTGTTTACTATATTGCTCGCCTGTGATTGCCTTCCTAACATCCTCTGGGCAGTCCAGATTTAAGCGCTGCAGTGCCGCTAACGTTTTTGCTGCGTCCATTACACTTCCGCCGCCAATCGCGACAATCAATTCATAATCGAATGAATTAACCTGCTGAATAAGTTGATAGATATCCTTAATGTCGGGATTATTCAATGTGACTTCATGAATAAAAACGTCTTTCTCGGTTAAAATGTCCTGAACAGGCTTCAAACATTCGGATTTATCGACTTCAAACCCTCTAGTTAAAAGCAATACGCGCCGTACCCTAGCATACTCGTGCTTTAACTTATCGCAGAGCGCGCCAAGAGATGCTTCGCCGAAATAAATAGATACCGGATTAAAGTAATGATTCATCGGAGCTCCCTCGCTAGACCGCTTAGT
>NZ_JBFTSN010000214.1:0-10875 GCF_056400045.1 Paenibacillus sp. 01L418 | reverse complement strand
CTTCTGCTGCTTCCAGCGGCTGAGATCCAGATGCTCGCACATGCCTTGAATAGCGGCAATCTCTACACCATCGTAGCCGCATGCCGCAATATGCTTCGCCGCTTCAGCGAAGTCGAACTCTTTGAACAGTACGGAATTGACACCCAGTTTAATCATGAATGAGCCCTCCTGAATAATGGATTAGTAAAACATGTATTAGTTCATGTTCCTGCAATACCTACATAGAAATCGCAAGCAACAAAGTAGCTATCTTACTGAGATTATTTCAGATAAAACGGATCACCGTGCAGCGGCGGCAGCGGCTGAGGACGAACGACCTCTCCCCCACGTTCATACGATTCCTGTACGGCATGCACATACTCCAGCACAGCAAGCGCATCGCGTCCGCTGGCGCGCAGCGCATCCGGAGACACCTTGTTGTCAACATCCTCCAGAAATGCATGCAGACGATGGTTGAATGTCCGGTTGAAATCATTTGTTCCGAAATCCGTCACTTCAGGCTCAATCGGAACGCTGATCGCTGGAATGCCTTTGTCTGCTTTCCAGAACGATACTTTCTCGACGCAGTTCTCAATGGTGAATGTCCCCTTCGAGCCCCCAACCTCAAGACTCCACCAGCCGCCTAGTCCATAGACCGCATCGCCGCGCTGACTCAATAGGTAGCCAACTGCACCGTTTGCGAACTTCATATGGATACTGTTGATGGACACCATAACATCGCCTGCGCTCCGGCGGAAGCCTGGTCGGTCGGAGAATGTCTGGATGTGCGTAATATCACCGCAGAAATGGCGCATAACACTGAATGGGTGGGTCAGGAACGCCCGCATATGGAAGTATGGGTGGCCTTTCACTTTATCCGAGCTGGCAAGCGCATAGTTGAGCTCGCCGCCGTTGAAGCCCATTTTAGCCAGACAATAAATTAATTCGCCCACCTCTCCGCTCTCCATATATTGCTTCGCCTTCTCCGCCGGCGGCGTAAAATAATGGTTCAGGTTGCAGCCTAGATACACCTTCTGCTTCTCAGCAAATGCCACCATCTCGCGGCCTTCACGCACATCGTTGCACAGCGGCTTCTCCACGAGCACGTGCTTTCCGTAAGACATCGCTTCCATCGCCGGTTCAAAATGCCAGCTGCCGTTGTCAATGCCGCCTGTCGTCACATCGATCACCTGAATATCAGGCTCGTTCTCGATCATGTCCTTAAGCGTATAGTACGCCTTTACACCGTGCTTCTCTGCAGCTGCGTCGGCGCGTTCCTTAATGACATCGCACACCGCAACGACATCAGCCAGTTCATCCTCCTTGTAACAATTCGCATGGTTGTTGCCGATCCCGTTCATGCCTACAATTCCGATTTTGACCGCCATATTCAACTTCCTTTCGTCCTCTGATTTGGATAATGAATTTCCTAGATCATATCGATAGCCTAATCGCCAAGCCGTCATAGTTGTAAACGCTTTATAAGTTCATCATACTGTCTCCTTCTGTCCAAATCATGGCGGTTCGGGACAAAAACCTTTCCGATCGAGACTGCTTTTAAAAAAGGAGAGGCTCAATTTAGGATCTACATCAGACAGCTGGTAAGCTTAGGTCGATCAACGTTCTCACGAAGTGAAATTTGCAGCGACCGATTCACCCCAAGCATCCTAAAAAAACCGCAATCCTAATGACTGCGGCTCTCTGAATGAGGACAAAATCAATTACCTTACAATGAATTTCTGTTGTGCTCACGCGGTGCAGTCCATGCATGATTATCCCTTAATAGCGCCTGCTGTCATGCCTGCTACAATTTTTTTGTTAAAGAAAATAAACAGAATCAGCATCGGAATAGAGATCAGAACAATATCGGCAAATAATAAATTCCACGATGTAGTGAACCGGCTCATGAAGTTGTACAGCGTCAATTGCACCGTCGCATTGGAGGAGCCTGGGAAGAAGTAAAGCGGATTAACAAAGTCATTAAATACGTTTATCGATTCCAGCACAATGATGGTTGAAGTAACGGGCTTTAGCAGAGGAAAAATAATACTAAAAAACAGCCGCCCGCCGCCCGCGCCGTCAATCAAGGCGCTCTCATCAATTTCACGAGGCAGCGTTGCCACAAACGCTTTGTACAAAATAGCTGCAAACGGAAAGTGCAGCGCAACCTCCACGAAAGTGATGCCTGCCAGCGTCTTAAACAGGCCGATCGAGTCGAGTACCCAGATTGTAGGCACGATCGCGGGCGGAATCATCAAACCTGCCAAAACTAGAAAGTTTAAGAAGGAAGAAAAGCGCCCCCCTTCTCTGCGATGCAGTACAAATCCGGCCATCGCGCTGACGATGATCAGTACAGTGATCGATAATACCGTAAGCAGCATGCTGTTATAAAAAGCGCGGACAAGCATATGATCGGCAGCAGTCAACACATCCCTGTAATTTTCCAAAATATGAAATGATTTCGGCCACGACATATTCATAAGTGCAGATTCAGCTTGATTTTTAAAGGAGTTGATAATGACAAAATAAAACGGAATCCAAAAAATGGCGGTGCTGAGCACCAGCGAGAACGCGGCAACGATAATCCTCTTAGCTGCGCTGCTTATCCCCCTGTTTTCGCCGCGGTTCAGCGGTTTGCCCACGCCTTTATTCATCACTCGGCTCATTTCGTTGCTCATAAGTGCACCTCACTTTTCGTCAGGTACTTATACAAAGGAAACGCCAGCAGTGACACACCGACAAACAAGATGACGTTGCCCGCAGTTGCTAGGCCATAAAAACCCGCTTGATACTGCTTGTATATGATCGAGGCGATCAGGTCGGTCGTGAAACCCGGCCCCCCCTTCGTCATGGCCCAGATCAGGTCGAAGGAACGGAGCCCTCCGATGAATGAGAGTATAATGACCGAATTCATCGCCGGTCTGCTTAAGGGAACGGTAATATACCTGAATGCGTTCATGCTGCTCCCGCCATCGATTTTGAGCGCTTCGTAATATTCGCCTGGAATGGCTGAAATGCCTGCGATATAAATAACGGTAGCAACGCCTATACCTTTCCATACGTCTACTAAGGCAACAGACAACAGCGCAATCTTTGTATTGCCAAGCCAATCGGGTCCGTCAATACCAAATACAGCCAGACTTGTATTAATCAGCCCTTGCGAAGGATGCATCATAATGGAGAAGGCGATTCCGACCGCGATCGTGCTAAGCAGTGTTGGGAAGAAAATAACAGAACGCAAATAGTTTTTAAATAAAACGCTAGAAGTGAGAAACGCACCAAGCAATAGGCCAAGGATGACCTTGAGGCCGCAGGTTACAACCGCATAAATTAACGTGTTTCTGAAGCCGATGCTGAGCGCCGTCTCTGAGAAAAAAGTGACATAGTTGTCGAAGCCGATGTAATTCCAATCGGTGAGCGTCCAACGCGTCATACTGAAGAAGAGCGATAATACCGTTGGCAGCAAGTAAAAGACGAAGTAGATCAGAAATGCGGGAATAAGAAATAAATAAGAGTAAGTCCGAATCGTCAGCTTGGTCATGGCTCTCCCCTTCTTTCCGGAGAAAACGGACTCCGCAGCGTTTTGTGCGAAGCCCCGTCTTCAACTAGAATTCCCGCATGCGGCGGGCGTTCTACCAGCCCGGTAGATTTAACTGCTGCGCTTGTTTCAGTACGTCTTTGTCATAATCCTCGGCGCCCTTCTGCGCGGAGGTGATGCCGCTGCCAACAGCGACAGTGAGGTTCTCAAGGTTCGGGCCTTTGACCGGCGATACGAACTCCAGCGCAGGTGCCGTCTTGCCTTCATCGAAGTATTTCTGCATTTCTTTGACACCCTCGTAAGCATCGTCAGGGAGCTCAATTCCTTTAATCACATTGGGGCCTGCCGCTTTGACTTTGGAGGCAAATATGTCTTGGCCTTCCTTAGACACGAAATATTCCGCGAACTTCTTGGCGGCTTCTACTTTCTTGCTGTTCTTGTTGATATACAGACCGCTCGGCATCCATACCGTCAGTCCGTTGACGTCTGCGCTGTCGCTCGGTATTGGGAAAACGCCGATGTCATTGATCTTGTCTGGGCTATTTTGCAAGATGGAATCAAGTGCGCTAGTCAGCATCGGATAGTGTACACCTGTGCCATCGGCAAGCATTTTCAAAGCAACGTCATACGTTGTAGCTAGGAAGTCCTTATTCATGTAACCAGCTTTAAACGGTTCCTCCGTCTTTTCGAAGCTGCGCAGTGCCGCTGGTGTCGTTGCGTACTTCGCCTTGTTGTTCGTGTAATCGTCTGCGAAATTCGGAACCTGCGCCTGCAGGTTGTAGTAATCACCGAGAACAAACAGCTGGGACGTCCAAGTATCCTTGTAGGACGCAATAACAGCGGTTTTGCCCGCAGCTTTGATCTTCTCATTGTTCGCCATGAATTCGGTCCATGTTTGCGGGACAGTTAATCCGAGCTCACCGTACACCTTCTTGTTGTAAAGTATCGCACCTGCGGAGCTTGATCCGACGGGCGCACCGTACACCTTGCCATCGACCGTAACGACCGTTTTGAAGGAATCAAGCACGTCCGCCATAAACGATTCATTCGTCAGGTCGAGAAAGTTATCCACCGGATTAACTGCCTTCAGCAGCGAGCCCGTATTATAAACGAGAAGGTCGGACATATCTCCTGTTGCTAGACGCGTCTTGACGAGGTTGTCGCCTTCCGTGCCATCCGGTTTGATGTCATACTCAATGGTGATATTCAGCTTTTTCTCTGCTTCAGTGGCAACAGCCTTGAGCGCTTCGAGCGTTGTGCCTGAATTGCCTACCATCAGCGTTAAGGTCGTTTTCGCTGCAGGTTCGCTTGTCGTGTCCGTTTTCCCGTTCGTAGCGCCGGTGTTGTTCTTCGTCGCAGAGGGGGTGTTGTTGCTGCTGCCGCATCCAGCGAGCAGCAACAAGATCATCATCACGCTTGTCATRAATGCGAGTGTTTGGCTAGTCGTTCGTTTCATCGTTCTGCAGCCTCCCTTTGTAGGCATGGACCCTTGCTCCTTTCGGCAGCCGTCCATCGTTGCCTCTTTTTTGCATCACTGATGCTGTAAGTTACAATGTGATGAATACGCTTCCATAAAGAGCGAGCTTCCGTTCCAAGGGCCCGGGTTCCCTCGTATTTTCAGTCTAAGGGTTTATGTTTTTGATGAATACCTGCTCATTTGCTATTTTAAGGGGGGAATTTTTCCTTTTAACAACAGGAAGTGGTACGGGCTAGGAGACATCCAGCTTGCGAGAGTGCATCGCCCGCATATCATCTAACTGCTTGCTTGCACTTGGATCATTCGCTCATTTTGCGTTTTGCGAAGGCGGTCGGTGTTTCGCCTGTTATTCTCTTAAACAAATGAGAGAAATGTTTGGCATCGTCGTAACCTACCAGCTCGCCGACTTCAGACGGACGCGACGTGCCGTCGGCTAGCAGCTCCTTTGCTTTGCTAATCCGGTAGCCGCTCACATAATCAGAGAAGGTGTAGCCAGTTTGGCTTTTGAACAATCTGGATAAATGTCCAAGACTGACATGATGATCAGAAGCAAACTGCTGAAGGGAAAGGTCGCCTTGATAGTTGGCATGAATCCAGTTCATCAACACCGGAATGAGCCCTTTTGGCTTCTGTTCCTTTGATGTGTGTTTCCCTGCAATCCCGAATACTGCTGCCGTAAGCCATTCCTTGATTGGCTCATAGTCGGTCACTTCGTGCAGCAGGCTCATATCCTCCTGCAGTAAAATCGATGATTCTGCTTGCAAATTGAACTTCAACGAATAAAACAGATCGCTAGCAAACTGCACCAGCTGCTTTTGGGTGACCTCTTTGTACTGCAGTCCCTTGACGATACGCGATATCGTATCTCGTCCTCTTGCCATATCGCCCGCTTTAACCTGTGCTTGCAGTGCACGCGCCTTTACCCATATTTCAGAAATATCAGGCGCAGCCAGCTTCATATCCGGTGATGCCAAGGTCGGCTCGCCGATTCGCAAATGCTCTTCAAGCTGCTTTCCAAGGCGGATGAAGCTGCGATTCAGACTCTCGTTCTCTTTCTTTAATGTGAAGCTCACATGGAGAAGAATGCCATGGGTGTTCACATATTGGAAGAGCGATTGAAGCTTTGTCTTTAGCGACTGCGTAAATGCTTCATTCCCAGCGGGCAGCAGCAGAACTCTGCGGCGGCCGTCAATCGTAATGCAATGACTATCCCGCTCCTTGTTCAAGACGCTCCCGAAATGCGAGAGAATATCCGATGCCTCAAGCCCAGCATCCTTCCAAGTAAGCGGCGATGCCCAGTTCTCCAGAAGCAGCAGCACCATGAACATACGCTGCTGCTCAGCATCGGCGGGCTTAACATGCTCCATCGCATCCGCCGCCAGYAGCCGCTGCAGAAGTGACCACGCAACACGGTCGCTCCGGCTGCGTGACTCGTCTTCAATGCGCGCAAGCAAGCGGTCTACCGCCTTGTAAAGGGTCTCTTTCTTAACAGGCTTCAGCAAGTAGTCCGTCACGCCAGTTTGCATTCCTCGCTGTGCATAAGCAAAATCGTCATGGACACTGAGAATAATACCTTTGACGTCCGGATGGCTGCGGCCAAGCTCAGCCAGCAGCTCCACACCGTCAATGCCCGGCATTGTAATGTCGGTCAACACGAGATGCGGGACTACGGATTTCGCTGCTTCCAGCGCATCTTCCCCGTTCTCGAACGCAAGCACACGATGCTGCGACTCGTATCGCTTAAAGAGGGCCTCGAGCTCCGCAAGCGCCCACCGCTCGTCTTCTACCAAAAATATATTCATCAGTCGGCCTCTCCCTTCACCTTGACGAATTGTTCATACGGGAACGTCAACCTAACCGTCGTTCCGCGGTCAGGGGAACTTATCAGCTCAACGCCATATTTGTTACCGTGGAACAGCTTGATTCGCTGTGCGATATTGGACAGGCCTATCCCCTGCCCCTCCTCGTCGTAAGCGTCCACCGCCTGTACTCTCTCCAACCTTCGGCGCAGCATGTGGATGCGTTCCTCTTCAATACCACAGCCGTTGTCGGACACTTCGATAATCAGTTCACTGCCAAGCCTCTTAACAGCGATGTCGATTCGACCGCCTGACTTGACCTTGCTCAGTCCGTGAACGATTGCGTTCTCAATTAGCGGCTGAACGGTAAGCTTCAGCACCGATGCTTGCAGCAGCGCTTCCGGCACTTCCATATTGAACTCAAATCGATTGCCGAATCGATGCTGCTGAATATTCATGTAATTGCTTATATGCTCCATCTCGTCATGCAGCGGGATAGGATGATGAAGATTTGTCATACTGTATTTGAACAGCTCAGCCAGCGATTCTGCCATTTCTGCAACCTCTTCGATGCCTCGAACCCTGCTGATAGACTTCATAATGTTAAGCGTGTTATACAAAAAATGAGGGTTGATCTGCGCCTGCAGTGCCGATAGCTGCGCATTCTTCTCCGCCAATTTGGATGTGTACACTTCGCTAATTAAGCGTGTAATACTATCGAGCATGTTGTTGTAGATACGGCTCAGACGGCCGATCTCATTGTTGCCAGTCACCTCCATTCTCTGGCTTAAATCCCCCTGCTCGACACGTGCCATCTTTTTCATCAAATTACGGAGCGGAAGCGTCATCTGATAAGACAGCACATAGGACACAAAGGCAATTAGACCCATCGCGAGCAGGCCAACGAGAAAAAGAATATAAGTAGAATGTTTCTGCTTGGACAGCAGGAATTCGTTCGGAATTAGAATCAATGTATTCCATTTTGTATAGGAGGATTTCGACGTTGTATAGATATAGCTCACGCCGTTCCACACCACCTCATTCGATTCATGATTGCTTTGGAAGATGGATAGATCAATTCCAGTGTCATTGGTGCCCGTCAGCTCATTCCTGTCGTCATAGACGACGCTGCCTTCATCGGTAATGATGAACGCTCTCATATTCCGTTCAACGTCGTTGCTGTCGGAATTGACGAGCATGTCCTTGATGACATTAACGTTAATATTAATTTTCATATAGCCCAAAACATCAAGGTAGGGTATGCGGCTGATGTTCCGTACGAAGGATATCACCTGAGCTTCACGATCACCGCCCGTATTCTCTATTGTGACAGGAAGAAGCAGAAATTTGACTCCGGGCATATCCAGCCGATTCTGATACCAGCTCTCGCTTTGAAGATCGAAGCTTATCTTAGGTCCCCCCGCCTTCGATACAAAATATGCGATGTCGTCCGTGGTGAAAATATAAATGCTCTGGAGCTGAGGGCGTGGCTGAAGATGAGTGAACAACCTTTTGTTAATCGTCAGTTCAATTTGGTTCTGCGTGACGGCTTCCGGGATTCCGTAATGATCAATTAAACTTTCTTGAATAATTGGATCGCCAATAATGGACACAGAGAGTTTCTCCATATCCTGTATATAAAGCTCAAAGGTTCGGCTGAACTGCCGAGAAATCGTGTCGGAAAGCGATAACGTTTGATTTTTAATATCGTTTACATTTTTATAGTAGAAAATAATACAGGTCAGCATGACGATGAACAGCGATACCGCGGAGAAGACGATGAACATTTTACTCTTCAGCAAGTAGTCGTTCCAATTTTTCATCATGGCTTCTCCTTATATAAAGATGTTTCCTCTTATTTTTGCATGAGGATGATCCCACCTATGAAAGCAAAGAACATAAACCTTACACTTAATTTGTTTAATGTATAGTATTGCAAATGCGAGACTGCAAATAATAAGGAGGAAATGAGGATGGGGAGTGTGAACTTCTATTTTCGACACGCATGCTAGTTTACCTTCAATGATTCTATTTGAGATGAATAAATAATCAACTTATTATTCCTTTTATTTAGCCTTTAAAAAATAAAAAAAGCCGCCCTTAGGCAGGGCGGCTGCTCTTGCTTATTTCAAACCCCATAATGCTGGCACATTCGATGGTTCCCAGCCAGCTAATGACGTATGAGGCTGAATACAATAATAGGTATTGCCTCCGTAAGTAACGAGGTCGTTTGCTTTGTAGCTTACATTAGGTGCCCAAGCACTTACCGTTCCACCGTTTGCATCAGTCGTAGCGGCAACTGATGTGCCGCTCGAAACATTGCCCGCGGYATCTTTCGCTACTAGAGTAAATGTATAAGCCGTACTTGCAGCAAGACCGCTAATTGTCGTGCTCGTTCCCGTGACGTTCACGTTGGTAGAACCATAAGTCACGGTATAACCGGTTACGCCAACGTTGTCAGTAGATGCTGTCCATGAAAGACTGACGCTGGAGGATGTTTTGCCTGTGACTTGAAGATTCGTTGGCGCTGTTGGCGAGGTTGTATCACCCGCAGCTGGATTCGTCGTTACTGGAAGTGCATTGCTCGCTCCCGATATATTCCCAGCTGCATCCTTCGCTGTTACAGTAAACGTATAGGCTGTATTAGCAGCAAGACCGCTAATTGTCGTGCTTGTTCCCGTGACGTTTACGCTTGTAGAACCATAAGTTACGGTATAGCCCGTCACGCCAACGTTGTCAGTGGATGCGTTCCATGAAAGACTTACGCTGGATGAAGTTTTGCCTGTGACTTGAAGATTCGTTGGCGCTGTTGGCGGGGTTGTGTCTCCCGCAAGTGGATTCGTCGTTACCGAAAGCGCATTGCTCGCTCCCGAAATATTTCCAGCCGCATCCTTCGCTTTCACAGTAAACGTATAGGCTGTATTAGCAGTAAGCCCACTAATTGTCGTGCTCGTTCCTGTGACGTTTACGCTTGTAGAACCATAAGTCACGGTATAACCCGTCACGCCAACGTTGTCAGTGGACGCACCCCAAGCCAATGTTACACTATTTGATGTTTTTGCAGTGGATTGAAGGTTGCCCGGTACCGATGGCGCAATGATATCTGCACTACCGGATCCTGCCAAATCGCTCGCCAGCTTGTTTAATAGAACTTTGTTTCGGTCACCGCTAAACTCCCAGAACATGGCACCGCCAAGCCCTTTGCTTTGAATGAAGGCTGTCTTGTGCCCGAGTGATTCTGTATCATCGTAGGAGATAAAAGTACGTTTTGCAGCGTTGTATAAGTAAGGTACCTTCGCTGTATCATTCCAATACCGTGTGTAGCCGTTTTTATTAATGTAGTTGTTTTCGAGATCTGTATAATCAAATAACCCCGCTTCCCATGTACCCGCAGGCACGCCAGAGCAGCTTTGATACTGCCCATTACCGGTCGCTGCGCAATTGGCCCAGCCCCGACCATAGAAAGGTACTCCCAATACAATTTTACTTGCTGGAACACCGGCATCCAAGTGCCCTTGCACGCCAGACGCACTGTTATATGTCGCTGCGTTTGGAACACCCGCCGCTGCTGCTGCAGGATCATAATTCAGCGGAGCATTGTGGGCGCTTACGGTTTGCCAGCCACCGTTGAAATCATATGTCATAATGTTGATCCAATCGACAATCGCAGCAATATTACCTAGCTCGGTATTTTGTGCATACGTCGGACTTGCACCTGATGCTATCGTCAGCAAATAGGTTTTACCATCCGCCGCACCCGCAGCATTAAGCTTCTCGCGAATCTTCTGAAGCAGCAGCGTATAGTTTTGCTTATCAGCAGCCCTCACGCTATTGCCAGCTAACCCTCCGCTCACCGGATATTCCCAGTCGAGATCAACGCCATCGAATTGATATTTTCGCAGGAAGTCTACTGCTGAATTAGCGAATGTCTCCCTTGTGGCCATACTGGCCGCAACATCAGAGAATCGGTTCGACCAACTCCATCCGCCGACGGAAATAATTGTTTTTAAATGAGGATTAGCTTGCTTCTGCTTAATAAGCTGCCCAATATTTCCCTTTATCGGCTTATCCCACGTATCCCC